>JBAXGN010000273.1 GCA_037139415.1 Verrucomicrobiota bacterium
CGCCTGGTGTTCAAATTGGTATCAAGCTAAATCTGGCAGATGCGGTGTTCTGAAATTATGTGGACATGTTGGAACGAAAACATCCGTAAATTCCGAGGTGTTTTCACTTCATGTTCACATAATCCTCATGTCCACATAATTTCCCTTATGTGTACGTACACATAAGGGAAAAAGTGACGGCATGGACGCGATGGACAGAATGGACGATATGGACGGCAATAGAGCTGCTTGGCGCTGGGTTATCGCTATGTCCTATTCGTTCACCGGAATAGAGTCGTAAATCGCTTTTGATAAAACGGCAAAGGCGGCACTGCCGAACTCCTTGTCATCCATGTACCGGGTGACGATCTTATCGTTGTCAGCCATGCGCTGAACCATCAGGTTTTCAATAAGCTGCCGCAATCCGAGTTGGAATTTGTCGAACGGATTGGCGCGGCGCAGCTTGATGACCTGCTCATTACTGGTGGCCTTTTCGCGAATTTGTTCAAAAAAGAAGCGATCCTCGTCGGTGAAGTTGGTGCCGAAGCGCTCGTTGAGAAGCTTGATGATTTCCGAGAGCGGAACCTTCTCCTCTTTGACTTTACCCGTGCCAACGTCGGTGGGGCTTTTCACGCCCTCGGGATCACCTTCATGCAGGGTGATTTCCCCGGAATAGATTCGCTGCAACCGATAATACTGGAGGCTCACCTCATCGCCGACCTTCACCCGTTCGGTATCGCGGTCGAGCGGCAGATGCGGCAGCAGGAAGCGGCCATAGCTGTAAAGCATTTCCAACGCGGGATCGCCGTAGGGCATGATCTGACTCATGAACGAATAAATATTCACAAAGCCATTCAACTTTTCCCGAAAGTCGCTGCGCTTGGGTTCATCCTGAAGCGCCTTAAACCGATCCACTGCGGGTTGCAGGTGCAGTTGGAGTCCGGCGTGATCCTGGGCAGTCTGGCGGGCAACCGGTTTATAAAACACGCGGGCGAACGCCTCGACCTCGCTCCAGAAATACACCTGGGCCGCATCCAATTCGTGCTTTAATTTTTCCAACTGTTGCGGGTCTGAACCTTCCTGCAAACTGGTCGCGTCGTAGTAGGGTTTGAAGGCGCGATAGATGTCCTCCGCCTCGTTGACAAAATCCAGGACAAACGGGTTTTCCTTGCCGGGAATTTTCCGGTTCAACCGTGACAGGGTCTGCACAGCCTGGACGCCATCCAGCCGCTTATCCACATACATGGCGCACAACAACGGCTGGTCAAAGCCGGTCTGATATTTGTTGGCCACCAGGAGCACCTGATAATCCGGGGAGGCAAATCGCTCCGGCAATTGCTTTTCGCTGATGGGTTTTCCGCTGACACAATCCGTGTTCATGCCCGGCTCGGTATATTCGAGGCCGGTTTCGGGATCTTTCACGGTGCCGCTGAACGCGACCAACGGGCGGATATCCGTGTATTGGTTTGCAGTAAGGTAGCGCTCAAATGCCTGCAAGTAGCGCACCGCATGGAGACGGGAGGAGGTAACCACCATGGCTTTGGCGCGTCCACCCAGGTGGCGCATGACCTTCTGCCGGAAGTGCTCCACCATCACCTCGGTCTTCTGTTCGAGGTTATGCGGATGCAGGCTCATGAATTTGGCCAGCGCCCGCGCCGCTTTCTTCTTCGGCAAATTCGGATCGTCCTCAACCGCCTTCACCAACCGGTAATAGGTGGCGTAGGTGGTATAGTTTTTCACCACATCAAGGATAAACCCTTCCTCAATGGCCTGCCGCATACTGTATAGATGAAACGCCTCCGGTTTGCCACTTGAACCCTGACGGCCAAACAGCTCAAGGGTTTTACCTTTGGGCGTGGCGGTAAATGCGAAGAAACTCAGGTTCGGCTGGCGTCCGCGCGACTGCATCACCTGGTTCAAGCGGTCTTCCCATTCCGGTTCATCCTCGGCGTTCTCCGCGCTGGCTGCCGCCCCCAGAATTGCCTTGAGTTCCCGCGCCGTCTCGCCGCTTTGGCTCGAGTGCGCCTCGTCCACAATGATCGCATAGCGACGCCGGGCAATTTCCGTCTCCCATGCCCTGGCCTGTTGTTGCTCTTCCTCGGTGGCCTGTTCCTGGCGCTCCGCGCCTGCGGCATGGAGCAGGCCGCGCAACACGAAGGGGAATTTTTGCAGCGTGGTGATGACAATTTTGGTGCCGTCAATCAGGGCGGCCGCCAGTTGTTTGGAATCCTGGTCAATGGCCTTCACGACCCCCTGGGCATGTTCGATCTGGTAAATCGCGTCTTGCAATTGCCGATCGAGCACCTGCCGATCGGTAATGACCACCACGCAATCAAAGACTTTGACATCGCGATCATCATGCAGGCTGGCCAGCCGGTGCGACAACCAGGAGATGCTGTTGGTCTTCCCGCTACCGGCGGAATGCTGGATGAGATAATTGAAACCAGGACCTTCATGGCGCGAGCCTGCCACCAGTTTCCGCACGGAATCGAGCTGGTGATAACGCGGAAAAACCATGGTTTCCCTGGTTGCCAGGCGCGAACCACCGCGCCCGACATCCAGCTTTTCCTCCTTCTTTTCGAGGAACAGGAAGTGACCCAGAATATCCAGGAAACTCGCGAATTGCAGCACGTCCTCCCAGAAATAGCCGGTGCGGTAACCGGATTCGTGCTGCGGGTTGCCCGCGCCACAGATGATTTTCCCCGGATGGCTGCCCCGGTTAAAGGGAAGGAAATGCGTTCGTTCACCAGCCAGCCGGGTCGTCATGTGGACCTCATCCGGATCGGCGGCGAAATGCACCAGTGCGCGTTTCTTGAAATCAAATAACGGGGCACGGGGATCGCGGTCCTCCCTATACTGCCGCACGGCATGACACCAGTTCTGGCCCGTGCCGGGATTCTTCAACTCAATGGTAGCCACCGGCAGCCCGTTCACCGCCAACACCATGTCGAGGGTGCGGTTGTCACCAGGGTGACACGGCACCTGACGCGTCACCGTCAACCGGTTCTTGCTGAATAGCTCCCGCACCTCGGCGTTGGCGCCGTGGGCGGGTTTAAAATAGGCGAGCCGAAACGTCTTCCCGTAGAATTTAAACCCATGGCGCAAGACGTGGAGCGAACCTTTGGCATCCAGCTCCTTAACCAGCGTGGTGAGCAATAACGCCTCCAGTCCCGCCGCATGGAGCGTTTTCATCTCCGCCCAGAGCTTGGACTGGGTATCCTGGATAAAGGCGAACACCTGCGCTGGGAAGATGGCCCGTTCCTTGTCCCAATCCGCGTTGGTGCCGGACTTCCAGGCACCTTTGGAGAGCAGGATTTCCTCAACGTAGGTTTCGAAGGCTTTTTCGGTGGTTTGGCTCATGACATCAAATAAGAATTCCATGCTTTCGCCTCTGCGCCCTCGCTTAACGGTTATTCCGTTGTCAATACGTCTGGTGGGTTGACGGCACGAAACAACGTTTCCAAAAGATCCAGCTTCGCTTTAACTTCGTCAGGAATCCGGGCGGGTTCCGCCATAGCCACCAAGCGGTGCAGCTCCCCTTTGCGCAACAGCATCGGCAGACTGACCTGAGCCGCAAGTCGGCGGAAGAACTCTTCGGCAAAGGTGCTGAGCTTCTGCCGTTCGGTTTTTGTCTCCCAAATCAACCGGGCAGCCTCCGGCGCGGCCTGCCGGTACACGTTAAAATCACGCTCGGAGCCGCCAAAAATTTGTTCACGCGTCAAGTCGTCCAGCACCTTTTGGATCGCGAGGCGGTGGCCGTCAAACAGGTCCATGTCCTGATAGACACCAGTTGCGTAGGCGGCGAGCAATTCCGGCGTGATGAAATAGTTTTCGGCCTCGTAACGCTGCCAATAGGTGATAAACAACCCGCATTCTTCGCTTCCGATTCGTCCCTTGCCGTCATTATCGAGGATGGCCACCCCACGAAGCTGAGGCAGCAGGCCGCGCAAACTGAAGAAATGAGTTTTGGGGGTGACGCCAAAACCGCCTTCAACACGCTCCAACTCACTGGCGAGAGAAGTCTCTGGAAAGTTGTCCTGCACGTAATAGGCATTGACCCGCTCATCCCAGATTGTTGCCACCGGATGCCCAGTGCGCTCGGCCAACACCCGGAGCATATCCACGTCCGTACTGCCCTCCACATAGAGCACATAACCCCGTTCGCGCGCTTTGACATAGTGTTCCGCTCCGTAGTGTTTGAGCGCATTACGAATGGCCGTTTTTGCGGCCAGGTCCTCCGTCTTACCCTCCAAGAGCAGTGTGAGGTTATGATCCAGCGCTTCATCCAGAATGACTTCCGAATGCGTCACCAGCACTACTTGCGAGCCGTTGTCATGCGCGATTTCACGCAGCAGCACATACACCTGCTTCTGGCGGAGGATTTCCAAATGCGCGTCCGGTTCGTCAATCAGGAGAACACTCCGCTTATGGGAGAACAAGTAGGCGAAAACCAGCAGTAACTGTTGGAAGCCGCGTCCGGCCACAGCGACATCGAGTTTCTCCTTCACACCGGACTGTTGGTAAAAAAGTTCGATGGCACCCCGGGCGGTTTCCTCGGGTATTCCGAGTTCAACGGAAAACAAACGCCGCATTAAGCCGGCGACCTTCGCCCAATCGGCCGGATTCTCCCGCGCCACGATCAGACACAGGTTGCGCAGCACTTGGGCGGTTTCTCCCTGGCCGAGCAGGACATTGATCCGGCCCGACTTGAGCACCGGCTCCTCGGTTGTGAGTCCAGACATGGGGTAGAGCAACTCGACATTAATGCTCGCCGCATGTCTTAAAAGCTCCAGGTCCGCCAGCACCGGTTCGTCCGGAGTGCAATAAACCAACTCGTCCCCTTGGTGGCGGAACTTTAACTTGACCCGCACCACCTGCCCCTTCCAGAAAAGCCCGACCGTGATGGACATCGGCACACTTTCGCGGCCGGAATGGACCCGGGTGTTATGCCAAAAATAGCGCGTTTTCCGCACTGGCACGGCGGTGATGGCCAACCGGTTGAGCGCGGTGGCTTGCCGTTCCTTGGCGGTCGTTTCCTGTTTGGCATCCAACCAGGTCTTGATCGCCTGCGACCATAGTGCGATCGCCTGGATGGCGCTGGTCTTGCCGCAGTTATTCGGGCCGATCAAAACCGCCGGGTGGTCCAATTCCACGCGCTGGAGGCCGCCGAAGCGTTTAAAGTTTTCGATCTCGATAAAATGTAGCAGACGCATATTGAAAGGGAGTTAACCGGAAAACGTGGTTTTGCGCACGTCAATTTTTCCAGTGACGGCGGCGGTGATGAGGGCGGTGCGGTATTCCAGCAGACGCTCTACCACCGCGTTGGTGCCGGACTTCCAGCCGCCGCGGGTCAGCAGAATTTCCTCCACGCAGGTTTCGAAGGCTTTTTCGTTGGTTTGGCTCATTGGTTTCTGTGTTGAGTTCTGATCCGGTGCAGCCGCTCCGTGAAACCACCCGTCTTGGTGAAATCGGCGGCTTGGGCTTCGATCTGGCGGTCCAGCAGCGCGCAGGCTACGCCAATGAGCACCAGTGCGGCATTGGCTGCGATCTCGGGGTAGGTGGACGGGATGGACTCGATGGACTTTATGGACTGAATGGACGGGGGATTCTGGTTTGGTGGTCCATCTGGTCTATCTGGTCCATTCTGACCATGCACCTCACGAATCCACCCGGCCACTTCTTCTGCAGTGGCACAGCGGCGGGCCACCAATGATTGGCGGCGTGGGTCATGCTCCGGCCAGAGCGGCAGGCGGCGGTGCCGGAGGTAGTCCTCATAGTCCAGGCGCAGTTCTTCGAGGCTGGCGCGGGCCACGTTCGTCAGTTTCAGCTCCATTTTTTTCGAGGTGCCGCTGGCCTTGCTGCCCTCGGCGATGTTTTGTACGCCGCTGCGCGCGGCCTGCACCATCTGGTCGTGGGTGCGGCTGCGCGGGCTGATATAGCGGTCACAGAACCGCACGGTCACATCGTAGCAAAGCTGCGCGATCTGGAAGCTCTTGAGCTTCCGGTAGCCGCCGTGCTGCGGGATGAGCGGTTCGGGTTTCATGGCTCAGTTTTTGTTTCTGGGGGGCGTGCCCGGACCGGGCTTTATGGACGGGATGGACGGGATGGACGGGATGGACGGGATGGACGGGATGGACGAAATGGACTCACAGGGTGCCGCGTTCACTCCGCGCACGTCAATTTTCCCGGTGACGGCGGCGGTGATGAGGGCGGTGCGGTATTCCAGCAGACGCTCCACCGCCGACTCCACCTTCCCCACCAGTGCATCGAGTTTCGCCGTCTCCTTGTCCAGATATGCGGCGATGGCGAGTTGTTCGGGCTGATGCCCTTCGACAAACCAAGCAAAATAGTAGGGTGACACGGACTTTTTAATAGGAATGACACCTTTGATGTCCTGATTAATCGTCATTCGTTTTGTCGTGATCCCTACGGGGATGCTGTGGCGCAAGATGCCTGACCGAGCGACAAGCAGCATAGTCTCTGGCGGCACTGATGTGGTTGTGGTTTCTGTTAAGGCGAGTTCGGTAATATGATCAATAGTGTCAGTGATTCGGAAAGATTTCATGTCCTTTGGAGAAACCCAGGGAAGGTCACCACCCCAATATTCAGGCGTCTCCGTCGGAGGGGTACCGCCGCTTGTAAAACGGAATAGGTATTGTAATTTTTTCACCTCCCAATGCTTTGGGATGTCGCCGAGCCAGTCGAGGCCGGAGGGTTTGAGGGGCGGGTTTATGGGGAGGCTGGCGACTTTGGCGGCGGCAGGGGGCAGGCCGCGAGGGACGGTGCGGGAGATGACCGCGGTGCGCTTCTCTTTCAGTCGCTCGATCAATTCCCGCTTCTTCGCCACCAGCCGGTCAATTCGTCCCGTCTCCCGGTCCAGAAATGCTGCGATGGAACGCTGCTCGGCGGGAGGCGCGATTGGCAGCACGCAGTTGCCGATGAAATCCCAACTGGCTCGCGGCATTTTCGAGCCGTAGGTGGACGAATCTACGAGCTTGATAAAGCCGTCACTGAGCAGGGCGTAGCGAAGAGAGACGCGGTCGAACTCGACGCCATTGAGCACGAGTAACTCGGTGGAGCAGAGTCCGTCGAAGTCCGGGTTGCACGCCTTTGCCAAGTAGGGCCGCAGTTTCCCGAAGAGCGTGTGCCCAGCCTTGAATGCGTTGGCCGTGCCAGTGGGAACGACGTCTGGGTTGATGGGCAAAAGCCGCCCCGTCCAAGACTCAATGTTCTCCATCCCGATGTAGGGAACTGGATTCTCTTCGTCGGCTTCAACTTTCTTGTCCGTCAAATACGCAGCCATCTTGAGCCGCTTCACCGCCCAATGCACCGGGACGTCGTCGAGCCATTCGACGCCGCTGGGTTTGGTGCGCGGGTAAGCTGGAAGCTTCATGGCTGGCCTCCGTTCTGTGAATCCCAACGTACAGGTTGCGTCACCGCGCCACATCATCGTCACCTGACGCAACCCCGTTGGGGTTGATGAACAAATAGGCGATTCGTTTCCCAGCAACGGTGTTAATTTTTGCAACTGTTTTCGGTGATTTTTTTATCCGTGG
>JBAXGN010000274.1 GCA_037139415.1 Verrucomicrobiota bacterium
CAAAACAACAAAAACAAAACAAAAAAACATTTACACAATTATATTTACAAAACCCCTGAAACTCGCCGGGGGCGCCCCGGCGGACTTTGGGGGCGCCCCGAAAGCCTAGAAGAGCGCCCCGAAACTCGGGAATAGTCCCCCCCCGAACGCTCGCGCCGCCCTCGAGAACCAAAGTTGCGCCCCTGGCAATCTCGGGGGCTCCGTGATAATCCTTGGGGTCGTTCTTGATATATTTAGGGCGCGTAGCGCGAGGCGCAGACCGGGGCTGAGGTCGTTTTCCCTTGAGCTGATGGACGGCCTGACGCGCACCAGAGTCCAACCCAGCGCTGGATTGGATCGGAGTCGCGGTGACGGCCTTAAAAATCGTAGTTGTCGAGGTCACGAGACTCTAACTATTTTCGCCGGTCTTCATCCCCTCGAGGATGAATTCCACAACTGCACGCTGTCAGAAGCAACCGGGCGTCAGTCCGCTTTGGTTTTCTTTTGGGCGCGGCGCTTGGCGTCGAGCAGACGGCTGGTGGTGGTTACCGGCGGACCGTCCTTTTTCGAGGTGCCCGGCGGTGCTGGCTCCACGGGTTTACCGGCATCGCTGGCAGTGGCAGGTTTGATCTCGGGCAACGCTGACGAATCGGTCTGGACGGGACGGAACAGGTCCGGGTTGGGTTCGGCGGCGGGCGCGGTTTGGCGGGCGCGCACGGACTCGCGCCGCGCGAGCAGGGCGGAGAGTGATTCCTCGGCAGCGGCAGTGCGCGGTTTGCCTTCCCAGAAAAACAGCCAGCGGCGCAGCGTCTGGGTGGCCTTCAGCCATTCGTCGCGGTCAATCATGATGCGCCGCACGCCCACATCCAGCACGAACAGAATGATCGCCGACTTCAACAGCCATTCCCACCAATCCACCGGTTGAAAGGTTTTTTTACGATCGTGCAGGAAGGGGTTGTCCGAGGGCAACTGCGGCTTGAGCACGCGGCCGCCGCCCATTTCAGCAAGCTGCTTCAAGAGCGCGAAGTTGGGCTCCGTGGCGGCGAATTCCGGCGAATAGTTCAGGCTGGCACCCAGGACTTGGGAGCCGCGCGGCTGGCCGTTACGGACATCCAGCAGGTTCAATACATACGCGCCCACTTCCTTGGTGGGGAATTTGGCTTCGTAATGGCCGGGGCCGGTTTGTTCCAGGCGCACTAGCTGGCGTTCGCCCTTGGGGCTGACGACCACGGCCTGCAAATTAAGGAAATTCCGGTAGTTACCCTGCGCGTCGAGCGCTTCCACGTTCAGTTCACCATCCCCGCGTTCCACGGAGATTTCGGAATTGAAATCAGCGTTCTCCACCAGGCGCAAACTCCACTGGGCGATCTGCGACCAGAACTGCCGGTACTGATTCCAGCCGAGCCAGTCCTTCGCCCAGCGCGCCTTGGCGTCCGAGGTGAAGGCCACCGCCCGCCCCAAGCCATATTGCCAATGGGCCAGGATGGGATCGCCCTTGTCCGATACCAACGGGATTTCCGCGCGCGGCTTGGGAGTGGTGCAGACGTAGCCGAGCAGGCGCGGGTACGCGGAGGCGGCAATGCCACTCAGCGCTTCGCTGTGCGACACCTGTTTGGGTGTGAACGGCTCCTCATAGATGGCCGACTTGAGAATGACGGCGGATTCCTTGATGAAGATTTCGGGTAGTTTGTCGGCGTTGCCCAGCGCGACATCGTAGAACCGGCCTTTGCCCTTGTCGGCCATCCACATCATGGTATCAGGCTGCACATGGCCGCCGATCATGACCGTGCTGACCGTAATGCGGCTGGCGACCAAGCTATCCATCAGGGCCTGTGAGGGTGGGCCGGGATCGCCATCGCTGAAGACGATGATATGCTTTAAATTTGCGGTGGAATTTTTCAAGGCCTGGTAGGCCTTGGTCATGACTCCCTGGAAGCTGGGCAGATCGCCTTGATTCATGCCGGCAATGGCGCGGCCCATCTCTTGTTTGTCGCCGACGGGTTTGAGCGGAAACAGCCAGCGTTCGTTGCCGTCCCAGAGCACGACGCCCATCTCGTCCTGCGGTCCCAGCGCCGTCAGCGCTGCCAGGGCGGTTTCCCGCGCCGCCTCGTTGGCGCCGGGAAATTCCATGCCATGCATCACCATGACCATGGCACCCTTGGGCAACACTTTGCGGCTATCGAGTTCCATGTTGACGGGCAGGGTGTTTTCCAGCGGTGTGCCGCGATAAGCGCCGGCGGCGTAGGTTTGGTCGCCGCCCACGCATACCAACCCCACACCGAAATCACGCACGGCGCTCTCCAAGAGTTTCATGCGCTCCTCGCCCAGATCGCCGGCGGAAATATTGCTAATGAAGATGGCGTCGTAACTTTGCAGTTCGGCCAAGGTGCCGGGCAATTTGTCCACACTCACCAGCTTGAGGTCCATGTTGGAGGAGCGGATGGCCTCGGCCAGCGGTTGGTCTTTGTCCGGTTCAGCGGAGACGAGCAGCAGACGCGCCTTGCCGCGCACATGCACAAAGCTGGTGGCGCGATTATTTTGCGGCACCATGTCGCCCTTGGCTTCGATCACCGCACTGTAGCTGTAAAAGCCAGGTTGCTTGATCGTATCCTGGATGGTGAACACGTTTTTGCCTTTATCCAATTTCACCTTCTGCTCGCCGAGGTATTCATCGTTGCGGTATAGGCGCAGGGTGCCGTCTTGAGCCTGATCGGCATTGACCAGGATTTTAGCCTCAAACGGCTGATCTTCTTTGACGCGGTTTGGCAGCGTGAGTTTTTGCAACGACACATCGTTACCCCGCTCAACCCCCAGCGGCAGCACATCCACCGTTACTCCCAAAGGACGGGCGGCCAGCACTGACGCCAGGGCGTCCCCGGCATTTTCATTGCCGTCGGAAACCAGCACGATGCGTTTCTGCCCATGCTCGGGAAACGCAGCGGTGCCGAGCCGGATCGCGGCGGCGATATCCGTGCGCTGCGCGCCGACCACGGCGAGGACTTTATTATTGTTGGGGTCAATGGTTGCGGCGGGTGAAAATTCGATGGCGGCTTCAGAACCGAAAACCACCAGGCCGGCGTTGTCCACCTCCTTTTTGTCCTTGGCGGTTTCATTGACGTATTTGCGGGCGGCATCCTGTTGCTGGCTGGGAATGCTGTCCGAACGATCCAGGAGGTATAGGACATTGACTCCTTCGCGTGGTTTCATCCATTGGACACCGGCCATGGCAAACACCAAAAAGAAGATCACAACCAAGCGGATAACCAGGGACGTCCAGCGCCGCCAGGCACTCACCTGAACATCGGAACGCAACGCCCACCAAAGCACCCAGGCGACTGCCGGGAGCAGCAGCCACAGGAATTCAGGGTTGGTGAATTGGAAGTTCATGCGGGGGGAGCCCATTTGCCCGGTTGTCTGGGGATGCGGACTACTTTGAAGGTTGCTTGGGAATTTGTGGCTGCGTACCCCCTCACCCTAGCCCTCTCCCTCTGGGAGAGGGAATCGCGCAGCCGGCGGTTGAGAAATTCCAATGGCGCTTGGTCCGCGCTCGCGTGGTGAACTGATTCGCGGAAAGACTGATATGTTGCATGAAACTTTTGAGCACTTTCCCTCAGCCGGAGAACAGGCATCCTCTCCCCGAGGGAGAGGAAAGAGGTGAGGGGGTACGGACCCGTCGCATTATCCCAACCTGCATTCTCGTGAATCCCATCCGGCTTCCACCAAACCACCGTCCGCCGCCGGATCAGTTTTTGAACGCGGTGGTTCAAGGCATCGGCCACGTAAAGATTCCCTTGGGAATCCAGCGCGATTCCCCACGGGTTGTTGAACTGGCCGGGCCGCGTCCCAGGGCCACCCAAAATTTCGACCGGGCGATCCAGCGCGTTAAAAATCTGGATACGACTATTGCCAAACTCGCACACGTATTGGTACCCGGCGGCATCTACCCGGATATCATACGGATAACTCAACTCTCCCAAACCCGCACCGGCCCGGCCATACGCACGCAGCCATTTGCCATTGAGATCAAAAATTTGTACACGATGATTGCAGGAATCTGCAACGTAGATGCGATTCTGCGCGTCGAGACATAGCCCTTCCGCGCGGTTAAAGTACCCAGGCTGTTCCCCAGCCGCACCCCAGCCGCGCAAATACTTTTTGGTTACGGCGTCAAAAACCTGCACGCGGTCCGCCTGAGTGTATTCGCTCACGACGAAATCCCCACGGGAACTTACACCCACGGCACGCGGCAACGTGAAATCACCCGGCTCCGTGCCGTGCCGACCCCACTGGGCAAGCAGTTTGCCTTGCGGTGTGAAGTGATTCAGCCGCTGGTAGTGCGGTTCGACAACGATAATGTTGCCATCCTTATCCAAGCCCAGTCCCTTGGCTTTGCCCAGATCGGTTTCCGGCATTTGCCAAGAGAGTAGAAAAACGCCGTCTGGGGAAAACTTCTGTACCCGGCCAGTCATATCCACCACGTACAGGTTGTCCCGCCGATCCACCACCACAGAGCGCGGCTTGTTAAACTCGCCGGGCGCGGTGCCGCGCCGGCCAATGATCACCGCTTTGCTGAAAAACTGGCTTGGGATGGAAGCCTCACGATCGGACGCTGCTGGCTGGCAGCCACCCAAAAGCAGCGTAACCCAGGGCAGTACTAGGTAAACGGCACGGGGGAGTTTTACGAGCCTGGTCCAAGCCAGCCAGACGGCCAACGGCAGGACGGCCAAGGCCAGCAGCCAGAGACACAACGCGTTGACCAACGGGCTGTGTCCGTAATGCAGGAGATTAAACACGCGCAAGGAAACCGTCTCACCACCGGGCGGAATAATCAACACCAGCGTTTCCACGTCCCAGAGGCACAGCAGGTACACCACATACCAGGCCGCCGCCAAACGCGGCCCAGCCTGGGGCCAGATGGCCAAGTGGAATAATGTCCACCCACGCGCGCCTTCGATCCGGGCGGCATCGCACAAGGTTCCGTCAAGCGCGTTCATGGCCAGCCCGGTGCCCTGCCAGGCCGGAGCGGCATAACGAATGACCAGCGCCAGGAGCATGATCCAACCGCTCCGGTACACCGCCTCCAAAACCGGTTGGTTGAAAATATAAATCAAGGCCACACCGAGCAGAACTCCTGGCACAAAAAAACACATCCAAACTGCCGCCGAGGCAAGCCGCCGGATTCCCAATGCCGTTCCGGAGCGGGCCGTTACCTGATTAAATGGATTGCGATTCCTGCCGGGCCAATGCGCCAATCCGCCGAGCACCACCACCGAAGTGGCGCAGAGCGCTGCCAGCCAAAAGGAATTCGCCAAGGCAGGCCCACCAGACTGGAGGGCTGGCCACAAGTGTGGCCACATCCGGTGATTACCCAACAGTTGTGCCAGCGGAATAATCAGTGAAACCAGATACAAGGCGGCGCAAAGAATGGCCGCCACCAGGAAAATACCCCGGCCAATCCGTTGCCGGAAAAGCAGCGGCGGTACAGTGAGCTGTTCCCGGGGCCAAACGATTTCACGCCGAGACATCACCCATAGCAGCAGCAGCGGGGCGACCAAGAGCGGCCAGCCGATTTTGATGGCGGACAGATTATCGAGCCGCGCACTGAACTCCAACCAGACTTCGGAGGACAATACTTTGACTTGCAACAGCGCCGGCACGGAGACGTTGTTCAGGGCCAGGACAAAGGTGAGCAGAAATGCCGCGCCCAGCGTTGGTCGAACCATGGGCCACAGAATCCATGACAGCAGGCGCACACCACGCAACTGTGGCTCAACTTCAAGATGCTCAGGAACCAAACGCCGCAGCGCGGCACTGGCGGCCAGAAAAGACAGTGGCCAGGTCATGAGCGTAAGAATCCAAATGGTGCCGGGCAGGGAGTAAATTTTGAGGGGCAGCCAATCGTGCAGTAAACCGCTATTACCCAGCAAATCCAGCCAGCAGTTTGTGACCAGAAACGGTGGCAAAGCCAGCACCGTTGCCGCGCCAGCCAACAGGGCGTGCCGCACCCGCGCCGGCCAACCCGCGGCGCAGACCGCCACCATGGCTCCCGCCAGCGCGGCCAGAATGGCCGTGCCCGCAGACACCATCAGGCTATTCGTGAGCAACGCCCAGTTCATGCTGCCATAAGGCCGCATGGTGGTGGTAAGCGCGCCGGATGGCGAGCGCAAAATAAACCCGGCGCTGGTCGGTTGCGGACCTTACGATTTCAATTTCCGCAACGCTTCGATGCGTTTTTCCAACGGCGGATGCGATGAAAATAGAGCCATGAAGCTTTCCGGGTGGCTGATCTTGAAGGTGTTCATCGAGGGGGCGGAGTTGTCGAATACCCCGCCGTTTTCCATCACCGATTTCAACCGGGCCAGGGCGGCGATCATGGACTCGCGATCTGTTAATTTTGCCGCCATGGCGTCTGCCGCGAACTCGCGTTGCCGCGAATATGCCATTTGAATGACCATGGCAAACAGCCCCAACACGATGGAGCTGACAAAATAGCCGAGCATGTAACCCATACCCAAGCCGCCCCGGTCATTGTCCCGCCGCATGGCATTGTCAATGGCCATGCCGATGAGCCGGGAGAAAAACCCGACGAAGGTGTTCAGTACCCCTTGTAGCAGCGTCATGGTCACCATGTCGCCGTTGGTGATATGCCCCACCTCATGCGCCAGCACGGCTTCCACTTCCCGGTGGTTCATTTGCTGCAATAAACCGGTGCTCACAGCCACCAAGGCGCTGTTCCGGGAGGGGCCGGTGGCAAAAGCGTTGGCCTCCGGGCTTTCATAATACCCGATTTCCGGCATGGAGATGCCAGCGTCGCGGCTTAACCGTTCCACCGTGCGATACAGCCACTCTTCATCCTGCGTTTGGGGCTTTTCAATGACCTGAATGGAGTACGCCATTTTGGCCATCCACTTGGAAATGGCCAGCGAGATAAAGCTGCCGGCGAAACCGAAGATGGCCGAGATCACCAACAGCATGGCGATATTCATGTGGCGCGCCGCCAACCAGCGATCCAGGCCGAACACGTACGAAATTAACCCGATCAGGGCCAGCACGGCGATGTTCGTCATCGCGAATAAAACAATCCGTTTCATAATTCAGGTTACCTTGCCATCGACACGGCTTTTTTTAAAGCGAAATCCATGCCATGACCTGATTTTATATCACATTACCAACCAACGTCTTGCAAATGCAGATCTGGCACACTTTGGCAGTCAGTGTGCCACCTGTGCCATTTTATCCACCCCATGGCACAGGTTTAATCCGTTTCGGGCTCAGACCAGAGTTTTAATTCCGCTTAAAAACCTACCGGAGGACGGCCTCGCAGTCTGTTTTCCAAAGCGATGCATCCAGCTTTTGGCGCGGGTGCGGCGGTCAAGGTCGGCGAGGAATTCGAAGGCTGCGGATGCCGCGTCGTCCGGGATTTCGGCGGCGGGGATGATATAGATTTGGTGCCTGGGCACCGACCAGAGCGAGCGTGCGCGATTGAGGCACTAATTCCAAATCGCTTTCAAGATGAGACTAATTCGCTGGTCTTTTGAGCTGCTGGC
>JBAXGN010000275.1 GCA_037139415.1 Verrucomicrobiota bacterium
CGCCTGGTGTTCAAATTGGTATCAAGCTAAATCTGGCAGATGCGGTGTTCTGAGACTGGCGGGGCCAGGCTCGTGAGGTAGTAAAGTGTGAAGTAGCTCTGAGCCGCGGGCCAAGTCAGGGTGGGACCGGCAAGCCGCAGCGCGGGCTGCCCGTGCATGATCACGGTGCCGGTGAGTTCCAAGTCGAACGTCAGGTCGCTGCTGGTCTTGGTTTGCTGGTGGATTTTTCGCTAATCCCCCAACGCGGCCCGCAGGTTGGCGAACATGCTTTTGCCGGCCTCTTTCGTCACTGGCACCTTGGCTTTGGCGGAAACGTCCTCGACCAAATCCGCCGGCAGTTCCTTCAAGAAAGGCGAGGGGTGGCACGGCACCTGGTTGCCAAATTTTTTGCGGGTGCCACAGTGGCTGATGGCCAGGGTTTCCCGGGCCCGGGTGATCGCCACGTAAAAGAGGCGGCGCTCCTCATCCAGGGTATCTTCGATTTTGGAACGTTCATGCGGCAGCAAGCCGTCTTCCACCCCCACGATATAGACATGCGGATACTCGAGCCCCTTGCAACTATGCATGGTGATTAGTGTGACGGCGTCGCCGGGCTTCTCTTCGTCTTCATCCTCCCGGTCGTTATCGAGGGAGATTTCTTCCAGGAACTCCTGGAGCCGCTCCATGGGTTTAAGGGTGGTCTGATTACTTTTGTCCAAGTCCGCCGTGAGATCGCGCAAGTTGCGAATCCGGCTTTCTGCCGCCATCGGGTCCTTCTCCGAGCGTTTCAACTCGTTCCAGTAGCCAATTTCCTCCAACCAATGTTCGGCCCACTGGCGCATGGATACCGCCTTGGTTTCCGTGGACTGCAACACCGAGCGCTGGTGTTCGATCCAGCGGGCGAATTCCTGGACGCTTTCGCGGGTTTTTACCTGGAAACTGGCCTGCACGTATGGCTTGCACAAGGCGGCATACACCGAGCATTTATGCTCCTGGCTCGCCGCCAACAGCCGTTCCATGGTCACATCGCTCAACCCGCGCGCCGGGGTGTTGGCGATGCGCAGCAGGCTGACGTCGTCATGCGGATTGAGAAACATCTTCAGGTAGGCCAGGAAGTCCTTGACCTCACGCCGGTCAAAGTAACTCTGCCCGCCGATCAAATGGTACCGGATGCGGCCGGTGCGCAGTGCGGTTTCCAAGGAGCGTGACTGCTGATTGGTGCGGAACAGGATGGCGTTATCCCCCCACGGCACCTTGCTCACCATCCGGCTGTACTCGATTTGTTCCACCACCGACCGCGCCTCGGTCTCATCGGTGTCATACGCGTAAAGGGAGATTTTGCTCCCCTGCCCTTTTTGCGACCACAGGTTTTTACCCCGGCGTTTGGTGTTGTTGCGGATCACGGCGTTGGCCGCCTTCAAAATGGTGTTGGTGGACCGGTAGTTTTGTTCGAGCTTGATGACCTTGACGCGCGGGAAGAATTTTTCCATCTCCAGCAAGTTGGCAATCTCCGCGCCACGCCAGCCATAAATGCTCTGATCATCATCGCCCACGACGCAGACATTTTGATGCTCCTTGGTCAGCAACTGCAATAACTCAAACTGCACCGAGTTGGTGTCCTGATATTCATCCACCATGACGTAGCGGTACTTGGCGCGGCAGGCCTGCAACACGTCGGGATGCTCTTTCAACAGGCGGATCGCCAGAACCAGGAGATCGTCGAAATCCACCGCATTGCAGGCGTGCAGGGCGGATTCATAGCGGGAACGCAACCGCTCCGCCAACTGGTAATCGGCATCATCGGCGAGCTTGCCTTTCAGCGCGCCGTTTTTATAGCGGCTGATGCAATTCAGCACCTTGGCCGGCTCAATCAGGTCCCCCTTGGCATGGATATGGCTGAGAATCTTTTTCAGGGCGCTGAGCTGTTCGGATTCGCTGTAAATGACGAAGTTACGCTTATAACCCAGCAGCTCAATGTATTGGCGCAGCAACCGGGCGCAGAAGGAATGGAAGGTGCTGATGGTGGGTGCTTCCGGCTTGGGTTCCCCCTCGCGGGCACGCGGGCGCGGCACCAGTTCCTTGACGCGTTCGGCCATTTCGCGCGCGGCCTTGTTGGTAAAGGTGACCGCCAGAATATGACCTGGAGAAATGCCCTTGGCGACCATGTGGGCAATGCGAAAAGTAATGACCCGCGTCTTGCCGGTGCCCGCACCAGCAAGAATCATCACGGGGCCATCCGTGGTAACCACGGCCTCCCGTTGCTGCGGATTTAATGTCTGCAAATTCAACATGGAGCGGCGGAGTGTAGAGCGGCGCTTGAGAATGGCAAGCCGGATTCAAAAGCCGGATTCAAAAGCGACTCCTTTTTGTGGATGTGACCGTTTTAAAGATTATTTTTGAATGGCCTTCATGGATATACGAACTGCAACAGGAGTTATGCAGCACATCAACGCCGCCCCTGAGCCGGAAAAAATCAGGTCATCCCGGCCCAAAGTAATCTAACCCCGCACGCATGTTAGCCGATGGCTATGACAGCTCTATAGCTCTGCGCCAGAGGTGCTAGGCGTTACGCTTACAAATGTCGAGGCAATTGGCGAAATTGGCGAAATTGGCGAAATGAGAATGGCCTCTTTGATGAGGCGGCAAAATTGTTTTTTGCTGGTGTGATGATGGGTGCCGCCTTTGAACTTAAGGTTCCGGGCGGACTTGTACTCGACCACAAGGCGTTCGACGCGAACAATGCGGATAAAGTCGTTTTGCGTTTTCCAGATTTGACTTTGTTGGAGTTTCATAGGCGACAATTCATCAAGAGCAGTGACGACTCCAGCAACCGCGTGCGCGTGGGCACTGGCGCGGTCGAGACAGACTCCGGGCAGACTGAACCTAAAAACTACCCACGACTCCGAGATGGATGCGTGAACGGTAGTCATTATAACCCAAGCGACGATCGAACAGTTGGTACCCGTAATCGAATCGCATCGAGAGGTTGTTGCGAATTTTCAAGCGAAACCCTGCACCCACGGAGGAAAGATTGGCGTTAAGTTGATCCACCCCCCGATTATAATTCCGGGAATAAATCGCCGCATAATCTTGAAACACCAGAAATTGCAGTGACCCTGATTTGATTTGATCATCAATCGAACCTGGTTTTGCATGGCTGGGGCAAAGCCGATCGAAACCCAAGGAAATGGCCGGAGAATAGATTTCATTGTTAATGATAAAACCGGCATCGCCATTGGCTACACGCTCATCGTAGCCGCGCACTGTGGAATAACCACCAGCGCCAATTTGCTCGCTGGCCAGGAGTCGGTTGTTGGACCATTGGCCGTTGGCCTGAATAACCCAGCTAATGCCCTTGTAAAGTGGCGTTTCACGGCGCACCTGCAAACGTCCGTAGAAGTACTCGGCGTCTGACCCAGTACGGTTGGCTTGAAACTGGCGGTCATGACTTGCTGAAAACCACCCACCTGGGCCATAATACCATTGCAAATCCATCGAAGTAACACCAAACCGATCTGGCAGCGAGGCGTCATAATCCAGTAACCATTGGCCAATTTCTACCGGCACCCGAAAGACGGAAGCACCACCAAACGCCAAGTCATTATCCGTGCGTTTATAATCGAACCCAAGAGAAATGCCATGCCGCAAGCCGGAAATCGGTTGAAGTGGCACACGATAACGCGCCCCAACCTGATAGAAATCACCACTTAATGTGATTGGATTCATTTTAATAGTCGCCAAGTTCGCCTCCAGTCTGGCATAGGATCCATAAACCGTCAGGGTGTGTTGCCAAGGTAATGGGGCAACGTAACTCAAGGAATGCGCCTTGAGATACTTGAAGTCAATATCCGCCATAAACTGGTAATTCAACTGGTGATCCAAGCCGAATACATTCCCGTAATTTAATCCTCCAAGCACCCGGTGGTCGCCCATGATCTTGTTTCCAGAATCTTCATAACCGAGAAACACCCGCGCCGGAAAACGATCCTGCACGCGTAACTCGACATCCGTATTGTTATCGGCCCCGGCGGCGGGCGCCTGGAATACCATATTGATCTGCCGGAAGAATGAATTTTGATTGGCAAGATCAATATCCTGATTGATTGAGGAAGAACTCACCCGTTGGCCTTCCTGAAGGTGGAATTTGCTTTTCACCAGATTATCTGAAAAGTACTTGCGCCCCTCATTCACGACCCGTACTTTGTTGATTTTACCTTCGGTAACAATGAGTTGCACCACGCCGTTCTCGATGTTCTGTTCCGGAAACCAAACATCAACGAGCAGCCGGTCCAATGACCCTTGGCAGAAACGGATGATGTCTTTTTGCATCCAGCGCAGATCGGACAATCGCGCCGGCCTGCCCAAATACGGTTTGATTATTTTTTCCGCGTCTTTGACCTTCAGGAAATCCACACCGCGCACTTGCACCCCTGTAATTCCGCTCACGCTGGTGGCATTCAACTTCTCGCGACTGTCAAGGATGACCACGCCTACAAGTTTGGGAATGGCAACAGGCTCCGGGTCGGCAACACCTCCGGTGGGTGTAGCGGGAACCAGAATTGCCGGTGTCTGCGGTTTTTTGGGTTCGAGCGCCGGATTGCTTTGAGCGTGAGCCTGCCCACCAACCAATGCGGTGAAGGTAGCAACCCCCAACATGAATCGTATCATCCTTGCCATATGTTTTGTGTAAGCTGGTTTTGTGTCGTTAAATTCCATGTTTATTTGCGGCGTAGCCTTTAATGCTGACTGTGAGACAGTGACAAACCGTTTAAATATTCATTGAGACCATTTATATATGTGACCGGCTTGCTGGCGGTATCACTTAAGATTCGTTTTCTAAGTTCAGGATCAATCGTGATGGCAGGCTCGTTTTGTGGAGTTCCTGCCGGTGAAGCCAGGATCGGCAATAAGATCAAAGTGCGTCCGAGCATGGTATCCGGTACCAAGCGCATGGGCGCTTCGCCAGGCAATTTACCGAATGACTGGCGATTGTAGTCATCATAAATACTATATTGATTTCCTTGAACATTAGCCAGGGTTGGATCAAGCACACGGTTATAGATACGGTTCTTGGCGTTCATCAGCACGATTTTGTTGGCGAGCAAATCCAAGGTGCCGACGAAGGGACCAGATTGCGAGATCGTGAAGGTGGCGGTGGCCAAGGAAGGAGCGGTATGGACCTTGAGTGTGCCCTTCCAATTGATTGGGTCACCCTTGGCGTCCAAGATGGGGTCAATCACGAAATCAGAACCATCATAGATATCTATGTTCTGCAACTGCCCCTGACTGCTCAGGTCGGTGAAGTGGACCCGACCTTGGAACACGTTGTTTTGCGAGTTGAGTGCGAACGTCACAGGAGCCGGACTTGCTGGGGCAGAATCCAAAATGAGCGAAGTGTCGCCGGTAATCGAAATGGTGCTGCCAGGCACTTGATCAATATCCCCGCCAACCGTCGCGGTTAAATTGCCAGCTACCGTGGTTGATCCAAAGGTCAGTTTATTGATATCTTTAATCGTCACATTTTGGCCTTTAACCACGCTGAATGTTTTGAAATCGTTACCTGCGTTGGCCAGCGTGACATCCTGTGGAGTGCCCGCACCGTTCTGGGCATTGACTGTGGTCAAGCCATTCCTGGCAATCACGGTTTTGCCGCCAACTTGGGTAATCGGGCCGCCACTGTTGAGGGTTAAGTTGTGTTGAACAGTAACATCATCAAGCTGGAGGGCATTGACATCCGTCAAGAGGACGTCGTTGGCATTAACGATTTTGACCGACTTGAAGTCATTGTTCGCATTACCCAAGTTAATGTTTTGAGGCACACCACCAGCGCTTTCCGCCTTCAAGGTCATTAAGCCGCTATTAACAGAAAGAGCTGCGACTTGACCAATATTTCCTCCGGAAACGATGTCCAGATTTGCAGCCGTCGAACCTTGCAGCAAAAGGTCATCCTGCTCCGCGATGAAGGTATCGCCACCGGCTTTGTTCAAGTCCAGAGTGGTAACCTTGGTGCGCAGGCGCGCAGCGGATGAGCCCACAGTGCAAATGCCTTTCAAGAATAATGTATTGGCTGCGATAAGCCCGTTGCCGGTCAATGCGTCGCCGTTGTCGAACGTTACAGCACCAAGCGGCCCATTGGCTCCGGCACCCACATCACCCGACACCTGTATTTTGCCGGAGGTGATCACTTGAAATGCTCGATTTGCGCCTGGTGCGTTGGCATCAACCGTTGAATTGAAGGTTATGTCTCCTGCCGCAACGGTGGCTAATACCGTGTCCTTTTGCAGTTCGATGGCATCATTATAGGTTTGGTTTAATAGGGTTCTGACGCTTGGATTGGCAGATGTCCCTGCAACGTTCAGCACGGTCTTGCCGCCGCGATTGGCAGGATCTGCATCCGTAGTCAGGTTGGCCACGGTTGAAACACTGCCGACTTTGCCATTGAATATTTCATTCCCGGCAGTGTTCGCGGTCAAGGAGGCAGGCCCGTCCACCGTAGAATCGAACTCAATGTTCTTCCCGGCAATATCGGTCAAAACCGCGCTTTGCTGGAGAGTTACAGCCCCGACAAAGGTTTGGCCTCCTGAGGTGGTTTTGATGCTCGGATTGGCTATTGTGCCACCTGCAATATTTAGTTTGGCAGCATCATTGACTACTACTGAGCCAGCATTGACACCACCCACAGTTCCGACCGGTGCTACCGTCATATTAAATTGAGCTTCACCGCCAACGCCAATCGCAAGGTCGGCATCGGTACTAAGCTTTGTCAGTGCAACCACCGCGCCGATGGGAGCATCAAATATTTCATTGCCCAAGGAATTCACCTCTAGCGATTTTTCACTGCCTGCGGTTTGAGAATCAACGGTATTGTGGAAAGCAATAGTGCCGCCGTTGACACTGGAAGATTTGACATTGGCTCCGATCCTAACCGCGTCGTTATAGGTTTGATCACCCGTGGTTTTCACCAGCATGTTGACGTTGACTGTAGCATCGCCAATGACGGTGCTGCCTGCGGCATCGGTAGTAACACTCTTCAATGCTTGATTGCCGCCCACCACATCGCGGAACGTCGTCGTCCCGGCCGTGTTCGCCACCAAGGTTCGATTGTTAGCCACCGCATCCGCATCCACCGTCTTGGCAAATGTAAGATTACCACTACTGGTACTGGCAACAACCGTATTAGCACCAAGGGTAACCGTGTCGTTATAGGTTTGGCCTCCCGTGGTGGTGACCGCCCCGCCGTTGATCGCCGTGCTGCCCGACGCATCCGTCGTCAAACTAGCCAATGGCAACGTGCCACCCACCACACCACCAAAGGTCGTTACACCAGAGCCGTTCACTTGAAGCGTGCGATTGGCACCAGCCGAATCCAAAGTGGTAACGAATTTGATGTCGGTACCATTCAGGACCGTGTTCGCGCCCAACGTCA
>JBAXGN010000276.1 GCA_037139415.1 Verrucomicrobiota bacterium
CCAGACATTTCGTGGTCAGTTCCAGACATTTCGTGGTCAGTTCCAGACATTTCGTGGTCAGTTCCAGACATTTCGTTCCACCTAAAACCGGCTACGGAACGCACAAGGGCTTGTTTTCCAGATAGTTGGCCTAATCCTAACGGTCGTTGACCCTTTTTCCAATCAAAACCGTCAAAACCGGTCCCTAAACCAATATGGGCACGCTGTTTGCCGGGTTTTGGACCGGTTCCGGTCGCGAGGGGCACGGGGCGCGACCACCGGAAACGTAGAGAAAACCCGAATGTACCTTGGAGCGGGTGCCAGAAAAAAACGCCCTACCTCCATTAATCACGTCAAATGGGCACTTGCCGATGATTTGGGTGGTTTATTGCACGGCGAACGTGGTGCTCACTCCGCCACAAATTGCACCGGCTCGGACCAGTGGCCCCAGCGCCCGGAGTTGTCCTTGTAACGGGCGCGCACGCGGTACGTGTGGACCTTCTTGCACAGGTTATCCGCCAGTTGCAATTCCGGACGGCCCGGCGGCAGTTCGCCGCTGTTCCATAGCGTTTGCAATTCGTACCGGCACGGTTGGTTGGTTACAAAACCGGGAACCCCTGGCGCGCTGATCTCCGCCAGCCGCCATTCTACGGCAGCGGCGGTCGCATTGGTCACCGGACTGGCAAAGGCGGAAGCGCGGAACGCGTATTTTTTGGAAAGCTTCGGCGTGCCGGTGAGTTGCACCATGGGTGTAGCCGGTATTTTTTTGTCCGCCGCCTCAATGGACAAGTAGCCGAAACCGTAGCCGTGTGGATCACCGTCGTTGATTTGGTAATTCTTTTTGGCGCGCGAGTCCGTGCAGAATTCCACGAGATACTTCCGGAATCCGGCTAGGTCCGGGGTGGTCAACTTGCGCTCCCATCCCCCGCCCATGCGACCATCAGAACACGGGTTCCGGAAAAATGCGCCTTTGTCGTTCGTGCGCGGATGAAAGTTCCACACGGCCATGTCCAGCTCGCTCCAGTTGCGCTCCTGCCCGGCGGGGCACAGCACGCGCGCCAGTTCCTCGACCAGTTGCCCGATCTGGCCGCCGTTGGGCGCGGCATCGCTGCAAAACAGATCCAGAATTTCACGCGCCCGCGCCTGGTACTCCAGCCGGATCGCGGGCACATCCAGGCAATGAATCGCCTCGATGTAGCCGGGCTGATGCGTCTTGGGGATGAACATCATGTCCAAATCCCAAGGGCTGACCGTCCACAGGGAACCCGGACGGTGATAAAAGAAGTAATTGCCATCCGGGCGAATATCCACGTTGCCCACCAGGCGATTGAGCGCGTGAAAACTGTAGTACACTTCCAAGTTCAGGTTGGTGCGCCACCACTCCTCTTTTTTGCCGCGCTGGCAATCCTCGAGAAACTTCCGCCACCGGGTGCCGTCATCCGTATTGTTTTCCATGCGATGCTTCAGACCGCTCTCCGGGCTGTAAATATTGCCGTCCGGGAGGCCCATCTCCCGTTCCCACGGACCATCCACATCCTGCACGATCAGGTACAATCCCCACAAATCCGTTTCATACTGGTTGCCGGGTGTGGCCTCTTGTGGCCGGTCAATCACGCGGAAATGAATCCAATGTGTGTTCGCCGCTGGCACCCCGGCCAATTGGAACGCGCGGAACGGAACGGCCTCATCCAAACCCGACATACCCCGATTTATCTGTGCCCATGCGCTCGCACCGGGTTCCATGCTGAAGCTGTTCCAGCCGTGCTGATACGGGTGGCCCAGATTATCGCGCGCCTGGAACTTGTCGCCATGGTTGAACTTGAATCCCCACTTGTTTTTGCCGTTCACGTAGGTGCTGCCCTTGCCGCGATTATGGAACCCGATGTGATCATACACGCATCCGTCATAGACCAGCGTGCCATACAATTTTTTGTGATCGGCACCGCCATCCCATTGGCTGCGCTCCACATCCCCGCGATTCGCCAGCAGATGATAGACGGGCAGGGTGTTCTGGAACGCGGCGGAAAAGGTCAGTGCCGGAGTCTTGCCGGGCTGGCTGGCACCCGACCACGCCGGAATGCCATCATAGGTGAACCACGCAAAATTGGGAAACTCGTTGGTGCCGGGTGCGCGAATGGCCTCACCGGCGGTATTGGTGATCACAAACCGATAGCGTGCCAGCATCCGGTGCGTTTGAAGCTCCCCCGGCACCACGGCGGTGTATATGCCATCCCCTGCCTTGAGATCACCGGCGGTACCATCGTCATGCATGGGAAAATCCCGCCACGTCGTCGCGAAAGCCTTGTCGGATTTGCGGATGTATTTGCCCGGCTCCACCAACTGGACCTGCAATGTTGCCGAGCGGGCGCCCACACGGTCGGCGAAACGGGCGGTCACCGTGACCGGCTGGCCGGACTTGGGTTGGAACGGGACATGTGCCACCTGCCGGATGACGGATTGCGCCTCTTCGGCAAAGCCCGCCATCACCCACACGCAGAATCCCAGGATGCACCACGTTCGCACCCCGGCGTTTTCAACCTTGCCGCCCCGAAAGTCAACCCCAGGCTTGTGGCCAATCAAGTCACAAGCCAAGCGTGTAGCGCAGGGCCTCGCTGATTTCCTGCATTTCCATCGCCGAAAGCTCTCCCAGTTTTTTTTGCAGCCGGCTTTTGTCGCACGCTTTGATCTGGTCAATGATGGCACACGCGGGACCGGTTGAGTGGGTGGCTACCATGACTGGCCAGTGCGTTTTGGTATGCGCGGAACTCAGCGGCACCACAACCACCGTGCGTCGGTGATCGTTAATCACGTCATGCCCCACCACCACCACCGGTCGCAGTTTTTTGATCTCGCCGCCCACCTGCGGATCAAAATTGACCCAATAGACTTCCCCGCGTTTCATGAGTCGGTATCGTCAAACTTTTCCCAAGCTTGGTTCTCGCGTTCCACCTTTTGTAATTGGTTGGCCTGCTGGCAGGCCGCTGCCACGGCCTTGTCGCGCTGCCGCGTTTCCTGTTCCATAAAGCGGGCGATCACCCGGCTGCGTTTTCCTGCCGGGACCGCCTGACGAAAGTCGCTGCCAACTTGGTCGGGTACCTCAAAGGTCATCTTCATAATATGGTTACCATATACCATACTATGGGATTCTTCAAGCGGTAATCCGGATTCGGTTCCTGTTGCGGATCTGCCGCCATCATGAAATACTCCCTCGCATGATCAACAACACCTGCACTGTCTGCCTGCTTTCGCTCCTGCTGAGCGTTGGCGCATGGACTGTCACTCCGGCGCACAGCGCTGAAGAATCCGCCCCGGCGGCCGCGCTCCCATGGAATGCCCTCAAAGGCCCGACCGTGCCGGGTGTGGTGCATCACTCGTTTGCCAGCAAAGTGGTGGGCAAAGAGGTCGGGTATAACGTTTGGCTGCCGCCCGGTTATGCAGGCGGCAAGGCGCGGTATCCGGTGTTATATTTTCTGCCCGGGAATGGGGGTAACGAATACGCCTGTGTGAGCCCGGTGGTTCGCCACGTGTCGGCGGCAGTGGAAACGAAAATTCTGCCCCCGGTGATCGTCATTTTCTGCAACCCCGGCAACGGCACGTTCCGGGACAACCGCACGCCAGGGGTGCTGGGGGAAACCATGTTCGTCACCGAATTTGTTCCCGAGATTGATCGCCAGTTTCGCACCTTGGCGGCCCGCGACAGCCGCGCCGTGATGGGCTTTTCCATGGGCGGCAGCGGCACCTTGCGTTTTGTTCTGGGCCATCCGGAAATGTTTTGTGCGGGCATCAGTTGGGGCTCACCCCGCTTGCGGGAGGAAGAACCGGCCATGAGCCGGCTGGACCAGGTTAAACAGGCCGGCAGCGCAGTCATGATCGTGGTGGGGGACAAGGAAGCGCCGCAAGCGCAGGCCGCCGCGCCGGAATTTGTCAAAGTGCTGCTGGCGCATGGCATTTCCGTGCAACTGAAAACCCCGCCGAACGTGCCCCATAACATTGATCTCTATCTGAAGGCCACCTGGGACGACGCGGCGAAGTTGCTCAACCAACAACTCAAATTCACCTCCACGCAATAAACGCTCGCGTGCGGCGCGAGCCATGTTCTCACTGGTCGCATTGCGGCGAGGACGGAAAGGAAGAGCCGGTCGTTCCCATCTGGGCCGATTCCACTTTCTGAACAAATTAGAGACTCCTTACGTCGTCTCCTACCATTGATAATGATCACATGAGTTTGAGCTGTTGTTCGATGTAGGCGAGGGTTTCCGGTTTGATGCCAGCATTGGGATCAGGAAACACGGGCAAGGATGCGGGCGGGGAACCGGGCGCTAAAAACGCGGAAGCTGAAAGGCAGGAGTTGGCCCGACTAAAGATAAGCATGAACCGCACTGAGATTTGACAGACCAGCGCCCCTCGAACAACCTCTCCCCGACATCGCGGAAAGCAGTCGCGGGCCTAACTCGGTTATCGCCCAGGCAATACTCCAGCTCGAAGGCGTGTGCTCCACGCGGTCTCTTCGCGCTCACATACACCGAATTGGGCAATCTACCGCCGCCGACTTTTAAATGCTGCGGTGCTTCGGGCACTTTGGGATTCGGCACGCGCTCTCTGGCCAGATCATAACCGGTGCTTTCCAAAATGGTTCGGTCGCCGCCGGATTTGTAGCCCAATTGTCAGGCGGAACAAAAGGTGCGGCAGGTGTTATGGCGGCATCTGCCGGAGCCGGATTCACATTGTCTAGCGCCCTGCGGATGAATGCCGTTGCCGCAATAAGAATGGCGAGCGCTTTCATGCGCAAATGTTTTTCAAGTTGTGAATGGAAGTGATCAAAGTTCCGTCGCAGCCTTTAAGATAGTATTGAACGGCCGTTCAACGGGCTTCACGGACAGGTTGGTGAATGAGACGCCACCTTTTGCCGCCACCAGTTGGATGCTGTGTCCCGCGAGGTTGCGACGCCGGGTGATCATGGTGCGGCATCCGGCAATTTCGGCATCAATGATATGGCTGTTGCTTTTGCGATCGTGAATGAACGCGATCCGGAGGTGGTGCGGCTTGTCCAACCCTTCCACTCCGGTGATCGTGAAATCGAACCCGCGCCAATGGGTATTCCCATTATGCTGGGCAAAGACGGGATTTTTGCCGTCGGGAGTGAGTGCTATGGCGGCCGCATCAGGGGTCTCCGGAGCAAGTTGACCGTTGGCAGGTTGCCCCCACTGCGCCCGTTTGCGTTGCGGTTCGGTGCGCAGTTCGCAGCCATCCTTCATCGCTCCGCTGCCTCCGAGGATGATGGAGTAGGCGCTGGCCGGATCCTTGGGATTTACATCCAATTCGAGAATGTATTGATCCGGAGCATTCCCGGCGGTGATGCATACGGGCGCAGCATCGGCCTTGAGGATGGTGCCTTCCCCCGGCGCGCTCCAGGTCATTGGGACGGCGGCGCCTGTGCGGGGGACAGCTTCCGGCCACCATGACATGCTGAGGTTGCCATCAGGCTCCTGATGCAGTTCCCGCAAGACCAGATTCCCTCCCCATTTTAGATCGGGGCCGCCATGGCCTTCCAACCAACCGGCGTAGAGTCGCCGCCCCCCGGGTGCTTCCGCAACCACAGGAACCCATAGCCCATCATAAATATCCCAGCGCGGCACGATGACTGGTCCCTCGGGATGCGCGATGACCGGTTTGTGATTCTCAACTTTTTTCAGCCTGAAATTCACGAAATAACTCATGAGGTCTTTCGCGACCGCCAAACCCTCCGGACTCTTCTGATCCCAGTAGGGGCCAGCGAACGATTTCGACATCCAGTAACCGGTGCGACCACCCACGATGTAATGCCATCCGTTCCACTCAAAGGGGCAGAAGCACTCGGAGGAGTTTCTCGTGATGACCGTCTTGCCGAAAGGAACGATAAAGTGATCTTCAGGAGTCCAGTTGATCAGGTCATCCGAGTGGAAGAGCCCTTCCGCCGAGTATCCGCCGAGCATGGCAAAACCGCCTCTCGGGTCCTGGAACACCGTCGGGTTTTGCGCTTGGTGAACCAGCACGTTTTCCTTTTTGAAATGGATGCCATCATCGCTGGAAGCGATGGCCGCCCCGATGGGAATTCCTTTGAGCTCGGAGAATGGCACTCCTTTCCCGCCCGGGAGACCTGAAACATTTTCCTTTGAGACGATGCGGTCCGTGTGAAATCCGTAAATGATTTTCCACTGGTTTCCCTGCTTGACCATCATGCTGGTCCCGATGGTCTCCCAAGGCTCGGTAAGTGGCACGGCCTGGGGATGCACCGCCCACGTTTTCATGTCGCTGCTGCTCATGTGGGCGATCTCGTGGCCACCGGCATTTTTGGTGCCGCCATGCCGTCGGTCCGTGAGATACATCAGATGCATGCGTTTTCCGTCCTGATAGAGCATGACATCGCCCACCCACTGATTTGGGCAGGGAGGCGTCCAATACTGTAAATCCTGCATCGTTAATTGTCCCCCGTCATATCCGCTCAGGGGAACGTGTCCGGCTGACTTGTCATCGAGAAAAGTTCGCCAAACAGTGGCCTCGGCGACACCATGATCCACAATCATGGAGGCCACCGGGGTTGCCAGCCCGCCACAGGGCGATTCTGCGTCCACCACTTTTCCATCCACCATCAGTTCGGAGACTCCAGGCTTGATTCGCAGGAGGACCGTTTTTGGCGATGCGCCCAGCATGCTGACCGGCACGCCGATCCGGATCTGCTTCTTCATCTTCTCCAGGTAGGGCGGCTTGATGTCGACATTAAACACCGCTTCCAACACCAGCAGAGTGCCATCGGGGTCCGCGTAGGGAAGATAGTTTTGCAGAACAGAAAACCCGTATATCAGATCCTTTTTCTTGGGATCCTTCTCCAACCAGGGTTTGGGATTACCTCCAGCTACGCGGACTTCGAGAGTCACGACATTTTTGCCCTCGGCATCCGTGAGGGCCGCGAGCGTGGTGATTTTATTCAATGCCTTATCCTGCAGGTTCACCCGGAGGGTGAGCGCCTCGCTTTCCGTGCCGGAAAGCAGCGTGCTTCCGGGGACCGCATCGCCCGAGTGCCGGAGGTAATGTCCCGCCGGTATTGGATCAGATGTGGTTTGAGCAGTTGCAACCATCGTGCCCACGGCGATTCCCAAGGCTACGGATAGCAGATTTTGCATGGCGGAAATTAACCAGAAAGCGGGCCGGGATGCAAGTGTTGCTCCGCACGAGGAAAAAGCGGGTAATAAAATAAAACCGAAGGAAATAAAAGTTTGGAGTCAGGAGTTTACCGCTCGATCTGAGTCATGGTTATAGCCGCCCCCCTTTTCCATTTTCGGAGCGGTTAGTATTACTATGTTAAGTTAAACCTTGTCTTTTTCGAGCCATTCCGCGAGACTG
>JBAXGN010000277.1 GCA_037139415.1 Verrucomicrobiota bacterium
AAGACCTTGTCCGTCCCAAACAAGACCTTGTCCGTCCCAAACAAGACCTTGTCCGTCCCAAACAAGACCTTGTCCGGCTCAGACAAGACCCTGTCTGGCTTGGACAAGACCCTGTCCGATCTGGATAAGACCCTGTCGCACTGTCACCCGACGGTGAATGTCCTCCCTCAATCCGAAGGATTGACAGCCAGTAGCCGGTGTTGTCCGGAGGGGGAGGGGCCGGACCACCGGTACCGTGGAGAAGCACGAATGCACCCCGAAGCGGGTGCCAGAGATTCTGAGGCTATGCCTTTCCGAATAATCCTTGAGGCGTTGTTATGGTGCTAACGGCAGAACTGACCGACGCGGGCGGTCGGTGATTTTCGAATTGGCAACAGACGCAGCTCGCCCGCGTTCGGTCCAGTGATTTTGTTCGGCATCATTCGAGTCCTCCACTCTCATGCACAATCCACGGTGCACCACTCGCAAGTACACCGACGAAGAAGGATGCAGTATTTCCAAGAAGCGACGCGACCAACGCCCGCCGCCAACTGACCCCAACAAAGCCGCCCCCCTGAAGGAATGGTAAGGATGCCAGAAGCTTAAGGAGGAGGGCATCGACCAGAACCACCCCCGGCTCAAGAAACCAGAGCGACACTCGACCTGTGAGCGGTAGAAACGCGAATAGGAATACCACCACGTTCGCGGCAACAAACATGCCGAACGAGGGGACAATCAACACTCCGGAGGAAACCAGGACAAGTGTCGCGATGCCAGACTCGATCACCAACGCCCAAAAGGCGACGATACCAAAAGCAATTAGCGACTGCCCATCAATCATCACAGGATTTGCGCGAGCGATAACCGGGAGCAACAGAAGGACTGCGATGGCTAAACGTGCTTTCATATAGATGCCGAACAGTCTTATTGAACGAACGATTCGTTCATTGTATTCGGTTTCCAGTTTTTCGTCATGGTGCTGACAATCTCCACAAATGGGCCTGGGGTCAATGTGAAAAGGTCATTGCTAGAGAATCGTTTCAGCATGGGTGGCGGTTGCAGCGCATGGGGTTTTGCCTTTGGCTCACGTGGGGGGGGGCCAACTTCACCCCTATCGCGATCCAGCGCTACGTTGAGGCGGTTTGGACCATTTTGGCTACCAGGCAGTCGTCGGCTTTTTCACCCGTTAAATAAACGCGCTTCTGACTTGACGTTTGATTAAAAAGGGCGACACTACGCCCCCCGGTTCATTGCCGGGGAGACGCTGGCACCAGAACCGGATGCCAGGCAAGACTTGATTCCACAGCCCCGTTCAGGTGCACCCAGAGTTAGTCACTCACCGAGGCTATGGCATTATAGATAGGGCGCGCGGCCCAATGGGCGTGTGCCAAACGATTTTATGGACCATATACGTAACTTAGCGATCATCGCGCACGTGGATCACGGTAAGACCACGTTGGTGGACTGTTTATTGAAGCAGTCCGGCACCTTTCGTACCAACCAGGCCATCTATCAGGATGAACGCATCATGGATTCCATGGATTTGGAACGGGAGAAAGGCATCACCATCCGCGCCAAGAACGCGGCGTTCAAGTACAAGGAGTACCACATCAATATTGTGGACACTCCCGGACACGCCGACTTCGGCGGCGAAGTGGAACGCGCCATGAGCATGATTGACGGGGTGCTGCTGGTGGTGGATGCCACGGACGGCCCGCAGGCGCAGACGCGGTTTGTGTTGCGCAAGGCCCTGGAGAGCGGTGCCAAGCCCATCGTCGTCATCAACAAGATTGACCGCGAGAATTCCAATCCCAAGAAGGTGCTGGACCTGGTGTTTGATTTGTTCGTCAGCCTGCACGCCACGGATGAGCAGTTGGACTTTCCGTATGTGTACGCCAGCGCGCGTGATGGTTACGCCAAGCTGGACATGAGCCATCCCAACACCAACATGGATGCGCTGTACGACGCCATCGTCAAGTATGTGCCGCCGCCCCGCGCGTTTGCCGGCGAGGGCTTCCAATTGCTGGTTTCCAACTTGGATTATTCGGATTATCTGGGCCGTATCGCCTTCGGCAAGGTTTATTCCGGCAAGATCAAGGTTGCGGAACCGGCGGTGTGCATTCACGGGCACGGGGTTAAGAGCAATGGTAAAATCACCGCCATTTACCACTTTGAAGGTATGAAGCGCATCGAGGTGCAGGAAGCCCATGCGGGTGATATTGTCGGGGTTGCGGGGTTTGAGGACGTGTTCATTGGGGAAACCATCGTGGATAACACGGATCGTCCGGGGTTGCCATTCCGCCCGATTGACCCGCCGACCATTCAAATGCAGTTTGCTGTCAATGACGGTCCGTTGGCCGGACAAGACGGTCAATTGGTCACTGCCCGTCACATCTGGGAGCGGTTGGTGAAGGAAATCCGCACGAACGTGGCGTTGCGCATTGCGCAGACGGACGCCCCCAATATTTTCAATGTGGCCGGACGCGGTGAAATGCAAATCGCCATCCTGGTGGAGCAGATGCGGCGCGAGGGCCATGAAGTGCTGGTCTCCCGTCCTGAAGTCATCTGGCACAAGGACAAGGACGGCAACCTGCTCGAACCCATCGAGAAGATGTTCCTGGAAATCCCCAAGGAATCCATGGGACCCATCATGGAGAATTTGTCCAACCGCAAGGCGGACATCACGCACATGGATCACCATGGCGATCAGGTGGGCATCGAAGCCTTCATTCCCATGCGCGGTTTGATCGGGTTTGAAACCGACCTCGTCAATACGACGCGCGGTATGGGTGTATTCAGCCATTTGTTCCACGAATACGGGCCGGATCGCGGCGAGGTCATCTCCCGCAAAAACGGTTCGCTGGTCAGCATCGAGAATGGCGTGGCGACCGCCTACGCACTGAACATGACCCAGGAACGCGGCCGCTTATTTGTCGCGCCCGGTGACAAGGTGTATGAGGGGATGATCGTCGGTGAAAACGCCCGGGATGCAGACATCCCCGTCAATCCGACCAAGATCAAGCATTTGACGAACATGCGTTCCAAGGGTGATGGCGTGGGCATCCAATTGGAGCCGCCGTTGCGCATGTCGCTCGAACGCGCACTGGAATACATTGGCTCTGACGAATACGTGGAGGCCACGCCCAAGAATCTGCGGTTGCGCAAGAAGCTCCTGGATGAAGTCGCGCGCAAGCGTGCCGCGCAGGGCAAAGGCACCCGCGTGATTCAGGATTAAGCGGCACTGGTAGCCATGCCCAGCGTCTTCATCAAAACCTTCGGGTGTCAGATGAACGAGCGCGACTCGGAAGCCGTCGCGGCGCAGCTTCTAGCCAAGGGTTATACCCTGACGCCCTCCGAGACGGACGCGGACGTCGTGCTGCTCAACACGTGCAGCGTGCGGGATTTTGCGGAGCAGAAGGCGCTCAACAAAATGCAGAACGTGGCGCGGGAGAACCGCCGCGGGAAGCGCACGGCCGTGCTGGGCTTCATGGGCTGCATGGCGCAAAGTCGGGGCAATAGCCTGATTGAAAAGCTGCCCGACGTGGACCTCGTCCTCGGTACCCAAAAATTCCATCGCGCCGCCGAATACGTGGATGACCTCCTCTCCGGACGCCGGGACAAGGTGGTGGATACCGACGAGGAAGCCGGCAGCGAGTCCCGCATCCGCGAGCACCTGCTCGAAGGCGGCGGCAAGAAGGCCGTCACCGCCTATGTCAGCATCATGCAAGGCTGCAACCAGCTTTGCACCTTCTGCATCGTCCCCTCCACCCGTGGCCTGGAACGCAGCCGCCCCATTGCCGACATCGTCACCGAGTGCCGCGAACTCGTGGCGCAGGGCGTCAAGGAAATCACCCTGCTCGGGCAGATCGTCACCAGCTATGGCAAGCGCGAGATTCCCGTGGCGGATGGCAAGTCCGGCTTCGTCCAGTTGCTGGAGGCCGTGCACGCCATCGAGGGGTTGGAGCGCATCCGCTTCACCGCGCCGCATCCCAAGGGGTACGGCGATGATCTGGTGGAGGCGTACGCGCGCCTGCCCAAGCTGATGCCCAGCGCCCATATCCCAGTGCAGAGCGGCAGCAACCGCGTCCTGAAACTGATGCATCGCGGCTATACCCGCGAGCGTTTCCTGGAAATCATTGCCAAGCTGCGCCAGGTGCAGCCAGGAGTGGGGGTGGTGACCGATATCATCGTTGGGTTCCCCGGTGAGACCGAGGCCGACTTCGAGGAGACCGCGTCGCTCGTCCGCGATGCGCAATTTGACCAGGCCTACATGTTCAAATACTCCCCGCGCAAAGACACGCCGGCGGCGGACATGCCCGATCAACTGCCCCAGGAGGTCAAGGATGATCGGCACCAACGCCTGCTCGAACTTCTGAATGCGCAGGTCAAAGCCCGCTACCAGCGGATGGTCGGGCAGTACACCCGGATCCTTGTCGAGGGCCCCAGCAAGCGCAACGCCGACCGCATGATGGGGCGTACGCCCTGCAATAAAATCCTCCTCTTTGATGGTTCAGACCGCTTCCAGGGCCAACTGGTGGATGTGCAGATTGTGCGTGCCGGTGCCTTCACACTTTATGGCGATCCGGCCATCGTAAACCTTGAACCGGAGCCGGTTCCCCATGGGGGCGCAGCTTGACAACACTCCTTACAAGCGGCATCCAGGAATACCCCTCACCCGGCCTGCGGCCACCCTCTCCCCTTCGAGGGGAGAGGGGCAGGGGTGAGGGGTTATCACTGACAAGGCAGACTCCTTCCGTATGTGGACATCGCAACGATGAGCCCGCACCATGGATGAACCAACAAAAAGGGTGGACAGAACCACACCTTTGCACCTTTAATCGCCCCGTTTATGCAAATTAAATTATCATTGCTGTCCGTGTTGCTCGGGCTGGGAGTCGCCGTGCCCAGCATCTACGGGCTGGCCAAGCCCGCCGAATTCCGCGCGGCGGTCCGGAAATTCCCCCGCAGCCTGGGCTGGGGCTACGCCCTCATGCTGCTGGGCACGCTTTGGTTTGCGTACAACGTGAAGCAGGAGCAGATCGCGGATTTCGAGCCGCTCAAGCCCTACCTCATCGGCCTGTTCGTGGCCGTCGGCGTGGGCGCGTGCATTTTCCTCACCGACTTCCTCGCCGTGCGCGGCGCGGCCGTGCTCATGCTGCTGCTGGCCAAGCTCATGGTGGATACCGCCCGTAATCCTGAACCCGATACGTACTGGCGCCTGGTCATTGTCACCTGGGCCTACGTCATGGCCGTGATCGGCATGTGGTTCACCATCTCCCCCTGGCGCATGCGCGATTTCCTGGACTACATCAGCCTCGACGAGCGGCGCGTGCGCCGCTGCAGCGCGGTGCGCGTGGCCTTCGGCTTTTTCATCCTGCTGCTCGGGCTACTCGTGTTTTAACCCCACCGGAACCCCCGTTTTATGGACGAGACCAATTCACTGATCGAACAGCGCAAGGCCAAGCTCGCCTCCCTGCGCGCCAAGGGCATCAACCCCTTCGCCAACAAGTTCACCCCGGCGGAAACCTGCGCCGCCGCCCGCGCCAACTACGCGGAGAACCGCGCTGTGGCCCTGGCCGGGCGCATCACCGCCCATCGCGACATGGGCAAGAGCATGTTTCTGGACATCAAGGACCAGAGCGGGCGCATTCAGGCCTACGCCCAGAAGAATGTGCTCGGCGATGAACAGTTTGACATCTTCAAGCACCTCGATCTCGGCGATTTCATCGGCGTCAAGGGCATCATGTTCACCACTCACAAGGGCGAGATCACCGTCAAGGTCGAGTCCTTCACCATTCTGGCCAAGGCCCTGCGCCCGCCGCCCCAGCTCTGGTACGGGCTGGAGGATACCGAACTGCGCTACCGCCAGCGCTACCTCGACCTGATCGCCAATGACACCGTCAAGCACACCTTCCTGCTCCGCAGCGAAATCCTGAAGGAAATCCGCGCCTTCTTCCACGAGCGCGGCTTCGTGGAAGTCGAGACGCCGATGATGCAGGCCATCCCGGGGGGCGCGGCCGCCGCGCCGTTCGTCACGCACCACAACGCGCTCGGCTGCAATTTCTACCTGCGCATCGCCCTGGAGCTTTACCTCAAGCGCCTGCTCGTGGGCGGCATTGACCGCGTCTTCGAGATCGGCCGCAACTTCCGCAACGAGGGCCTCTCCCGCAAGCATAATCCGGAATTCACCATGCTCGAAGCCTACCAGGCCTATGGCGACTACGAGACCATGATGGAAATCACCCAGACCCTTATCAGCCGCATCGCCCAGAAGGTCCTCGGCAAGCTCATCATCGAGCACAAGGACAAGGACGGCAACGTCATCAAGACCATTGACCTCACGCCCGCCTGGCGGCGCGCCAGGTACAAGGACCTCATCCGCGAAAAGGCCGGGAACGATTGGTTTGAACTCACCCCCGCGCAGCGCCGCGAGCGCGCCGTCTCCCTCGGCGCGGAGATCGGCAAGGAATATGAGGACTTTGAAGTCACCGGGGCCGTCTTTGAGAAGCTGATCGAGCCGACCCTCATCCAGCCGACCTTCGTCACCCATCTGCCCAAGGAACTCGTGCCGCTGGCCAAGCTTTCCCCGGACGATCCCTCCACCGTGGAAGTCTTTGAATGCTGCATCAACGGGCAGGAGATCGCCCCCGCCTACTCGGAGCAGAACGACCCCATCGAACAGCGCGAGCGCCTGGAACACCAGGCCGGCGGCGAACAGCAGAAACTCGACGAGGACTTCCTCGCCGCCCTGGAACACGGCATGCCGCCCGCCGGCGGTTTGGGCATCGGCATTGACCGCCTCTGCATGATGCTCCTGGGCCAGGAAAGCATCCGCGACGTCATCCTGTTCCCACAACTCAAGCCAAAATAACCTGCGCTGCGCGGCATTCAGGGGCGCGCGGACGGTGGTGGGGGAGAGATGCGCTCGATTGCGCTCTCGATCTCCGATTTTAGTGACCTGTTAAGATTCGTGCGCATCTGGAGTTGCTGCAAGGCGGGCAAGGCGGACGCGGCATTGGTGCGGAATCGGCCAAGCGCGTCTGCCGCATACCAGTCAACCGTTAAGTCCGGGTCAGCTAAAGCTTTGACGAGTGCGGGTATGCATTTTTCGGGGTCACTTCTGATTGTACCTAACGCCAAGACCTCCGAGGAACGTATGGATCCATCTTGATCCGCTATACACCTGCGCATAAATACCGCTACATATGAACTGGAAAAACCTTG
>JBAXGN010000278.1 GCA_037139415.1 Verrucomicrobiota bacterium
ACGCTACAGGACACCCTACGCTACAGGACACCCTACGCTACAGGACACCCTACGCGCCTACCAACGGCGCTGGGAAGCCGCTTGGCGTCTCTATGATGGCCACTCTGAGCACGCTGCCCAGCATCGCATTCTGAGCGCGGCGCGTGGCGTCTTGAACCGGACCCCGGAGGGTGATGTCTTGATGACGCCTGCGGCTATCCGGGATGACTGCCGGGAACGCCGTGCGCTGGCCTTGCGGGAAATGGAGTCCACCACCCGCGAGGCGTGGCCAGACGTCAAGGCGGTCCTTGACGCCTTTGCCGCGCGCCTTGATGGCCGGCTGGCGTCCATTCGGCGGATGACCCGGGCGAATGTTGCCCGGTTTGGCGGCCAGTACAGCGAGCCCCCCAAGGCGCTGATTCTTGCGGAAGCCATTGCCTTGGTGCGCAGTATCGAACGCCCGGCGGATGGCGCCGTCAGCCCGGCCGCGTTGCTAGACGGTGTTCTTGATCTGTAGAGGAAACACAAAAGCCCGCCCAGCGTTGACAACGCCGGGACGGGCTTTGAATGAGTACGCGTTACGGCAGACTATTGCAAACGACAGTCCACGGTAATTGTCCACCTCTGGATGTATTCATCTATCGAAAACCCTAGACGCGTCGCTCCACTTCGCAAGCTGGCAGCCTCTTTTCCCTCGACAATCACGGTAACATCGCCGCGCTTATGTATTATCGCGGATGCATCCCCAGCAGCATTGGCCGGGGCAAACTTTTTAAGGCCTTGGCGGAGACACTCGTTGAACAACCGATCTGGAGTCCACCCGATGACCTTAGCGTCATCACGGATCATCTGCGCAAGTTCACCCGGCAGTTGAATGTTGCGCACACGCCTAACGCCTCTGGGTGTGGTATTGGTTTTTCCAGTTTTGGAACCGGTTGTATTAATGGATTTTGCTTTCATTTGAACACGAAAAGCCACGTCACAACATGAGGTAGATCCCCGCCTGCATGGGCGGGCAACACGTCGCGACGTGGCAAAGTTTCTGGTGTTCTGCATATTTATGTTTCACCGGGATCTACTCCGGGCTGCCATCTCTGGCAACGTGGGCAACCTACGCCCATGACGCGGGGGGCGTCAAGCGGTGTTTTTCTGATTGTCGAAAGTGCTCACCAGTATAGGGTGCCCCTATGAATGTACCATCCGCCATCACGCAAGCCGACATTGACGCCATCCGCAATGCCATCATGGACTCTGAAACGTTCATTGACTACTCAGAGCTTGCCCGGCGGTTGAATATATCCGTGCCGATGGCTCGCCGGTTGGTGCGATGCCGAACGATACGCCCGGCAATTCGATCCGGGCGTATTGTGCGCTTTCACTGGCCAAGCGTGGTTGGGCAGTTGCACAGGCATAGCTATTAGCCACATTCAGCCCACGTTGAAGTGTGGTAAAGTCCGGCTTTGAGGTTCCAACTGTGAGAAAAAAATGAGAAACAAACGGTTTTTCTCAGTCTCATTTTTAGGTGAATGAAGTGCGGTTTTAACCCTGTTTTACCGTACTATATTGAATGGTGGGCCCAGTAGGGTTTGAACCTACGACCAAGCGATTATGAGTCGCCTGCTCTAACCGCTGAGCTATGGGCCCAACCGATCTGACATGTAACCCGGATGACCGGCTGATGACCATCTCCAACCCGTCATGAGCCGATACCCGCTATTTCGCCATAGTTCGCCTTTCAGGCAAGCTTTTTCGTCAGGAGAAAGGCGGTGAGGCGGTGAGTATTTTTGTTTTCATTCCGTTTCGACGGCGATTGACACCGTTGCCTTTGTCCCTCGCTATGACATTATATTCATCCATTCATTGACGTTGGCATAAGGGTGCGCTTTATTGCAGGCGTCCACGCTGAAACCGATGGACATGTTGATGAAGCCAAAAAAAACTGTGCTCGTGTTGTGTCGTTGCGCCAGCAGCGAGAATGCCCTGGCGGATAAGCGCCAGCAAATCCTTGAGGCGTTGCTGGCCGCCAAGGCCAAAGTCCATGTGGTGGATGATCTGTGCGAGTTGTCGGCGCGCAAAGATGCCCGGCTGGCCGCTTGGATGGCTGGGGACGAGGTCAAAATCGTGGCCTGTTATCCGCGAACCGTGAAGGCGCTGCTCAAATCTGCCGGATGCGCTTTGAATGGCGAGGCCATTGCGGTATTGAATCCCCGGGCGGATTCGGCGGAATCCATTGTGCAGCAAATCCTGGCGGAGGGACTGGGCGAACCGGCGTCGGTGGATTTTGAGACGCCCAAGGGCAGCGGTTGGATTCCCTGGTTTCCGGTGATTGATACCGAGCGTTGTGTGAATTGCAAACAATGCCTGAGTTTTTGCCTGTTTGGAGTGTATGGGCTGGATGAGGATGGCCGGGTGGCCGTCCTCAATCCGCAGGGGTGCAAAACCAATTGCCCGGCGTGTGCGCGGATTTGCCCCGAGGTTGCCATTATTTTCCCCAAATATAGCGACGCCTCCGCCAGTGCATCCCCCATCAGCGGCGCACCCATCCAAGATGAGACCACCGAGCGTGCCCGGGTGAAGGTGGATGTGAAGCAGATTCTCGGCTCGGATGTGTATGGCGCATTGGCCGAACGCCGCAAGCGGGCGCGTCCGCATCTGATCAAGCAGTCGGGGATAACTCTGGGACAGCAAGCCAGCAACCCACCGGTGCCGCCATCCAAAGGAGCCCTCGGCGCATGATCGCCCAACTGGCATATCGGATGCTCAAGGAGCCGGCCCCGCGTTTGTTGGCCAAATGCGCCTGGAACCTTGGCTGGAAAGGCATGCGGGCCATGAGCGCTTTTGAGAGCCGGCTCAAACGCGGTGAATTTTTCCCTGCCTTCGTGTTTTTATCGGTCACCAGCCGCTGCAATCTTCAGTGTCAGGGATGTTGGATTTCCGTCAACAAACCGGGACGCACTCTGGACGTCGCCACCCTGGATCGCGTGATCGTGGAATGCAAACGCCAGGGTTCCTCTTTCTTCGGGCTGCTGGGGGGTGAACCGTTGATGCATCCGGGCCTGTTTGAATTGCTGGAGCGACATCGTGATTGTTACTTCCAACTTTTCACCAACGGCACGTTGCTAACCGATGAGGTAGCGGGCAAGCTGCGGCAACTCGGCAATGTCACGCCCCTGATCAGCATCGAGGGCAGCGAAACGGTCAGTGATGAACGGCGCGGCGGCAAAGCGGTGTATCGCCGGAGCATGGAGGGGCTGGAAGCGTGCCGCCGCCATCGGCTGATTACCGGCGTGGCCACCAGTGTTTGCCGCTCCAATTTCGCCGACCTGGCCTCGGAAAAGTTTGTGCATGAACTGATCGGGCGCGGGGTGCATTATGTCTGGTATTACATCTACCGTCCGGTGGGCGTCAATCCCACGCCGGAATTGGTGCTTTCTGAGGAACAGGTATTACAGTTGCGGCAATTCATGGTGGATATCCGCTGCCGCGAACCCATTGTGGTCGTGGATGCGTACTGGGACCATGAAGGCCGCGCCTTGTGCCCGGCGGTGACCGGCATCAGTCATCATATCGGGCCGGGTGGGGATATTGAACCGTGCCCGGTCATCCAGTTTTCCCGGGAAAACGTGGGGGATGGCAGCGATTTGGTCAACAAGCTGGCGCATTCGGAATTTTTGGCGAAGTTTAGAACTTTTGCGGCTCAGACCACCCGTGGTTGCATCATCATGGATCATCCCGCCCAATTGAAACAATTCCTGGTGGAACAGCAAGCGGCGGATACGACTGGACGCGGCAGCGGACTGGCGGAATTGGCGGCCATGCAGCCGCAGACCTGTCATCACGTTGCCGGGCGGGAGATTCCCGAGAAGCATTGGATGTACCGGTTTGCCAAGAAACGTTATTTCTTCGGCTTCGGCGCGTACGGTTGAAGCGTACCCGCCAAATCATCTGGCGTAAAACCGGCACCCCGCGTGGTGCGTCCGTCTGGTGTCACTCAAGACCGTATCACCGCCAAGACAATCAACAATACCAAGGCGCTTAGAATGGTCCCGACGATAAGCAGCAGGCCCATGCAACCGCCTTTTCCGGCGGGTTTGGTAAAACGCTCCGGATTGGTGGCCCGCAGTTCGGCCTCCATTGCTTCCACCTCCGTTTTGGCCTCGGCCAATCCCTTGCCAGTATCTTCCCGGTAGCGTTTGATCGCCTCAATCTTTCGCCCTTGAAAGAGCAACTCGTTCACGCTTTGCGAAGCATCAGATGGACCGGGGCGCGCGGGCGGGCGCGGCTCACCGCGCAATTCCGCCTCCAGGTCTTCAATAAACATTTTCGCCTCGGACAGACCCGTGTTGGTGCATTCACGATACAGCTTGATGGCCTCAATCTTTTGGTTCCGCTGCACCAGCGATTGAATTTCTTTGAACTTTTCGATGGGAAGTGGCGTGTTCATAAACGTTTTATCTTGGGGAAAGCCTGCGGTTCTGGAACGGTTTTGTCGAACATATAATGGCGGTTTTTAGGGTTAATCTTCCGCCTTCACATCCCGGTTCATCAGGTCCATCACTGCTTGCCGGGGTGTTTTGCCTTCATAACATACCGCATGCACCTCATCAATGATCGGGATGCTCACCTTCAGGCGTCGGGCCAGTTTTTGTGCGGAACGGGCGGTGGGATAACCCTCCGCCAGTTTTGGCGCGCTGGCCAGGATGGCCGGCATCGTTTCGCCCCGGCCCAGTCGTTCTCCCAGCGAACGGTTGCGGCTGAGCTTGGAAAAGCAGGTGACCGTCAGATCTCCGATGCCGCTTAGGCCGGCAAAGGTTTCCGTCTGCGCGCCATCCGCCGTTCCCAGCCGTCGGATTTCCGCGATTCCCCGGGTGATCAGTGCGGCCTTGGTGTTATCGCCAAAACCTAAGCCGTCGCTCACGCCGGCGGCAATGGCGATCACGTTCTTCAGCGCGCCGCCCAGCTCCACTCCCCGCAGGTCCGGGCTGCGATACATGCGGAACGTGGGGCGATGAAACAGCGACTGCACTATTTGCGCCGTGGCGGCGTCCCCGCTGGCGCACACAATGGCCGTGGGAACTCCGCGTGCCACTTCCACCGCAAAACTGGGCCCGCTCAGGGCGGCCACCGGGCACTTCGGGGCAAGTTCCTGGAGAATCTCACACATCGTGTCTCCCGTCTCAAATTCAATGCCCTTGGTGACACTCACCAGGATGGCCCTGGTCGCGCCCAACCGTGCCGCCACGGATCGGAAAAACTCGGAGGGAATGGCCAGCACGATGCAGTCACGCCCAGCCACCGCCCGGTCAAAATCAGTCTCCACCTCCAGATCGGTCGGTAGTGCCACGCCGGGCAGATACGCCTCGTTCTGTCCGGATCGGATTGCCTCCAGATTGGCGCGGTTCACATCCCACAGCCGGACCTGATGTCCGTTATCGCGCAATAATTTGGCCAAGGCGGAGCCCCAGGCTCCGGCTCCCAGAAAAGTGACTTTCATATCAGTTGCTCGGTTTGGAATTGGCCGGTTCATTCCGGCGTGAAGTAATTTTTGGCTCGGTGCCGTTCCGCAGCCGTTGCAGGTTGCCCTTGTGCTTGTAAACGGCCAGCGCACCCAGGACCACCGTGACCCCCAGCAATACCCCTCGGCTGCCGGTGCCATACGCGGCGAACGGCAGCGCCACGGCAGAAGTGATGGACGCCACCGAGACATAGCGGGTGAGCGTCAGCACCATGACCCAGATGCCCAAAGCAATTGCGAATGCCAGCGGCATCAGGGCCAGCATGACTCCCGCCGTGGTGGCAATGCCTTTGCCGCCCTTAAACTTCAGCCAGCAGGTGTAATTGTGGCCCAGGATGGCGCATATTCCGGCCAGGATGGCGAGCCGCTCGCGCAGGATGCCATCCGGATCCGCCGGTGCCCCGAATCCCAAGTACAGCAGCTTGACCAGCAGGCCGCAGGCCAGGAACCCTTTCAGCAAATCCACCGCCAACACCGTCACGCCGGCGGCTTTGCCCAGTGTCCGGAATACATTGGTGGCCCCGATGTTGCCGCTGCCCACCGTGCGGATATCCAAGCCCTTGAGCCGGCCCGCGAGATACCCCGTGGGCACTGACCCCAGCAAATACGCGGCCAGCGCCACGCTGATGTACAAAACAAATAACACCCCGCCACTTTAGGCATCTGCCGCGCGCGTTGAAGCAAAAAGTGAGGAACATTTAAAACCGTTGCTGGAGCGCGTGCGGCAAACAATCGCAGGAGACGACGTTTGGAGACTCCCAGCCCTCAAAAAAGAGCGGCATGGGATCAAGGAACGTTCATTGTCAGACTCTAACTTAAACCGTTAAAACCAGCAGACAGCCGAAAAGTTTGAGTCTCGACACCTACGACCAAACCCCGTAGGAGACGATGTTTGGAGACTCAAATATATCCGCCTCACATTGCCTTAACTCGCGGCGACGGCAACTCGAATATGCCGATGTGCCGCATTCATGTGAGCCTCGTCACCGGCTCCTGATGGATTTTGAAAGCGCCGCGCCGGTTTGCTTACTTCTTATCCGCGCCCAGGATTTTATCAAGGTGCCGGTCGAGGTCCATCATGGAGCCGGCACAGGTAGCGCTTTGCACGCGATCCAGCAGTTCATCCGCCCAGGCCTCTTCCTCCACTTGCTCCTGGATGAACCATTGCAGTAACACTTGCGCCGGATAATCCTTGGAGGCCAGAGCCGCCTCGTAGGTCGCGTTGACCCCCTCGGTATTGACTCGTTCCATGGCTTGTGCCTGCTTCACCACGTCGAACAGGGTGGCATACTCGCTCTTGGGGGCTGCGAGCACCCGGATTTCCGGACGCACCCCGCGATCCAGCAGATGCGCCATGAATTTCGCGGCGTGCGCGCGTTCCTCCTCCACCTGTTTATGGAAAAACGCGGCAAAGCCGCTGTAATGCTCATGGTCGCACCACAAGGCCATGGCCAAGTAACCTTGGGCCGCGCCCAGTTCATGATTCAATTGGCGTTGGATTTCCGTCGCCACCATCGGTTTGATTGCAATTCCAGGCATAATATCTCTTTGTTCTACTTACGATGGCAAGATAGTCCGAATTGGCGGGTTGTCCAGTGCGGATCGCGCAGTTCCGAATTAGCCCTTGTTTCCCCCTTGGGGCGCATTGGCGGCCCGCA
>JBAXGN010000279.1 GCA_037139415.1 Verrucomicrobiota bacterium
GCCCAGCCAAGGGCCTCAAAAAATGACCAAGGGTTTTTCAGCAGAATCAATACTGGAGAATCTGGTACTCCGGTTCGGCTGCGATTGCCTGCGCTGAGGGCTTGGGTAGATTGAAGAGGAGCTGTTGGAAGGGTGTCAGGGTGGTGTGATTGTCGGTGGCTTTCCACTTCGCTGGCTGCTTGTACTTCCGATATTCGTCCTTGAGTGCCCTACTGAAGGTATCCCATACTTGCGATACTTCAACGATGAACCATTTGGCTGCGGAGGAGCGTGTCTGGTGGAACGCCTTGATTCCAATTGAAAGCCCGTAGCGCGATGCTTGAGCTTTGAAGAAGGTCGCAAAAGCAGCCTGGTCTGTCGGGGCGATTTCTTCAAAGTGGCGGATGGCAACTTCTGCCGCTTGAATGAAGGAACCTTGGCGCCCGAGTGCCTTGAAGAATTGTGAGGCGCAGGGCATGAGCGGCCGGTCTGTGAATGCACTTAAACCTGGCATAACTGAAAGGGATTTGCTTTTGGGCACATTTGATGCCTTCACTTGTTGTGCTGTGGCAAAAATGGAAACCGCAGCAAAATCAGCAGTCCGCCGCAAAGTAGTAAAGCGTATGTGGAAGGCTCTGGGACAGCAGAAGGTTCGAAGGCAACAGCCGTAGGAAACCCCGCGTGCGAAATGAATGCCCCCAGATCGGCCCCGTTGGCTCCAAATTTCCAGACACTATGGTTATTGGCAACAGCCGCATAAACATTTCCGGCACTGTCAATCGCCAAGCCATAAGGTGAATTACCAACTCCAGTCAGAGTGGCAAACACCCCAAGATATGCTCCTGTCGAATCATACTTGTAGATACTATTATCACCGGCGGTTACATAGAGATTGCTGTTGGCATCAAAAGCCAGAGTGTATGGGGAAGTAACCCCAGTCCCAAAGATCGTATGCGTCCCATCGGAGGTGTACTTTTCAATCCTGTTCTGCATCAAATTGGCTGCATAGAGATTGCCGGCACTATCGCAAGCCATACCTTGGCAAAGAGGAAAGCCGTTGGCAAACAGCCCGAGATTGATGCCAGCAGAATTATATTTATAGATCTCGTTGCCGAGCGACACATAAAGGTTATCACTGCGGTCGGTAGCTACAGCAAAAAGAAGGGTCGAGCCGAAGTCAGCGAAAAGCGTATGGGAACCATCCGGGGCGAATTTGGTTATCGTGTTATCATACGCATTTGCCACGTAGAGGCTTCTGCCACTGTCAAAAGCCATAGACCACGGCTGATTCAACCCTGTATTGGCAAAAACGGTGGAGGTGCCATTGGCGGCGACTTTTAATATGGTGCTATCCATATCGTTGGCGACATACAGAACGTCCGCCGAAACTTTGGTGGTTCCAGCCCAAAACAGGAAAACAAGCGCATAAGCCGCAAATTTATTCTTCCAAGGATTGGGAAAAACAGTACTCCCAAAGTAAATAACATTTAGTGCATGCGGCATGGGATAAGGCTAGCAAAGTAAGCCGGCCAGTCAACGGTAAAAATCTTCGTTTTGGACAGCAGGGCGAGCTGACAAATTGTCAACACGATGATTCTTGTATTGCGCGCGCATCTGGTGCCTAGGCAGTTGTTTGAGCCCGCAACGTTACTGATAGGAATTTTCTTTTTGGCACATTGGATGCTTTCACTTGTCGCGTTGCAGTAAAGGTTGCTGTGAATTGACCACTGCGACGTAATGGCAGGAGAAGGGCTAGGAGACCTGAGATGGGGTTATACCGCATCTTGGATGTTCTGCGCCGCAATTTCCCAGGAGCTGTAGGGTGGTAATGGGTTGGTGCTGGCAGGCGCGACATAATGAAGTGGCCCGGTGACCTGAACTCGCGCGGTCGCAATCACGCCATCAGGATGGTCCCCATTATAGGCTCGCAACGCCACCAAGTAATATCCTTGCGCATTCCAAGTGTGGCTTGCATACGGACGGTTGCTCAAACTTGTCCCGTCTCCAAAGTCCCACACACTGACAGTTGCCGGTCCGTTGATAGACGCAGTCAAGGTCATGCTTGCTCCCAAGGATACGTTGGTCGCAGGACTGCTCATGGTGGCGGACAAAACTCCTGTGGTGCCTGCATCCTGGAATTCGTCGCACCCTATGGCAGGCGGATTGAGCCATGCTTCTCCGTCAATATCCGTTCCCGTGATATAGGTCGCGCCACCAGCTCCCCGGCAGGGAGAACCGGCACTGAGACGGGAAGGGCTGGCCAGTTGCGGTTCCGAAACAATATTGCTCGTGCCACTGCCAGGGAGCGGTGTGGTGCAGCAGTAGTTCAATGTGCCATTTAAGTAGTTGGTCCCGCTTTTAGACGTGTTGTAATAGAGGATGCTGTTATTCAGCGTAGCATTGTAAGCGCCACCGCCAGACAGGGAGGCTGAATTACCTGTGAGTGTGCAGTTGGTCAGTTTGCCTTGATACGTCCCGCCACCATATTGGGAAGCCGTGTTTCCCGTGAGCGCGCTATTGTATAGCAAGCCAATATAATTGCCGCCGCCGGATGGAGCGGAATTACCTGTAATTGTGCAATTGTACTGTGTGCTGGAGTAGGCCCCGCCGCCATATTGAGAGGCCGTGTTCAGTGATAATGTGCAATTGGTGAGGATGGCTGAGTAGGCTCCTCCCCCACTGATGGCCGAGTTGCTCGCTAGCACGCAGGCTGTCAGTTTGCCTTGATACGCACCTCCGCCATACGCGGCCGTGTTGCCGGCGAGTGTGCAACGATGCAGTGTCCCGGAGAAAGCTCCGCCCCCTTTGTTGTCAGCCGCGTTGCCTGTCAGGATGCAATTTGTGAGCACCGCGTTCGTGGACGCACACCAGGCGCCACCGCCATTATCCGAAACAAGCGTTGCCCCATTGGTAAGTGTGAATCCGCTCAGTACCGTTCCGTTGGTCAGGTACACACATCGGATCGCACCATTTCCATTGGTTGATCCTGGCATTCGGTACCCTTGGATCACCGTTACATCCGGTCCATTGACACTCCGCAACTTGACCGCTTTGTCAATCACCACCCGGTTGGTCGTCAGCCCCGAGACCGCTCGACCTCCAGTTGCATAGACGCCGTTGGTGACCAGAACCGTATCACCTGCCTGCGCTGCATCCACCGCAGTTTGGATGGTTTGTGCCGCAGTCGTCCAATCGGCGTAGGGTGGAGTGGGATTGGGACTGTCGGGCCACACAAGCAAGGTTGCTGCCGGCAAGGGCGCTGATATGAACAACCCCCAAAGGTAGATTAGCATGACCGTTTGACTAAGAGTCAAAGGCAAGCGCTTTTTCCACAGCGCATCTTGTGTCATCTGATGCGGCGTGGTTACAGAGCACTGCTTTTTGACGAGCCTCATGCAGGGAATCGTAATTCTCTGTTAATTACAAGCAAGCACTGATTTTATATTTGTAGCAAAACCAGGCTTGCCATTGCACGCCATTCGGATGATATTACAAGCATACGAGCAGTAATTTTGCCGAAATAGTTAGAGCATGAGTACGCTGGAAACAACCGTTGAAGAATTGAAGCAACTCCGCCCAGCCCAACTGGCGGCGGCGGTGGCTGGATTGTCGCAAGCGGAATTTCTTCGCGAACTTGGCCAGCGGAGAATCCCCCTCCATTACGGCGACTGATAGGAATTTGCTTTTGGGCACATTTGATACTTTCACTTGTCGCGTTGCGGTAAATATTTTTTCATACTCGCCAGGGCAGGACAGCGCCCTCGCGTGTCAAACAATGCGGTGGAGATAGGGGTGATCGTATTCATTTACTTGTTGCTGGGTTGAATCGCCATTGGGATCGTGATGCGGGGGGTAATGTCGCGATGAAAAGAGGCGCCATCCTTGCCGAGGGAGATCTGTTCCGTTGAAGTACCGTGAGTCACTTTGAGACTGACCCTCTCCTTGCTCGATGAAACGAGAGTTGCTGTGAGCGGTGCGCCGTCCGGTTTGCGGGGATGCAGCACGGTCAGGAAATCCTCGTTTGGCTGTGCGGGGATGCTAAAATACTTGAGGGTTTTGAACGGATAGGGGGCTTCCTGCTTGTCCTTGATGCCGAAGATTCCCTCTTGTTCGTTCGGAACTAGAGGTCCGGAAGGGGCGAGAACATGGATGTCGAGATCGGCGTTGTAGTCGGTGTGCGAGTTGATGAGGTGTTCTCCCCAGATGAACTTCGATGCGGTGGTGTGGAGATACCAATCCGAAATCATGGGGGAGGAGATTTCATCCCACACCACAAGGTAGTCGGGGTTCTTCACCAGCAGAAGATGCCTGCGCCAGTGGAACGAATCAGCGGGCTTCACATATCTGCCTTCGGGCTTGGAGCAGTCCGCCACGGCGTAATCGACTTGCGGACTGGTGAAGAAGGCATCAATTTTGCCGTTACAATCCCCACGTTCGCGCGACTTTCTGCCAAAGACGACATCGTTGTTGGAGATCTGAGAGCGGTTCCACTCCATGGCGGGATCAGTGCCATAAGGCCCCGATTGCGATCCGAGGGCCAGCGGAATGCCTTGACTGAAAAAGTCGATGGAAGCGAGATCGCTTCGTTTATGTGTGACACCCTGCGAGCCGCCCCGCATGAAAACCATGGTCTCGTCCGGCGTGTCGAAGCCAGACCGGAGCAGGACGAGGCCGAGTTTTTTACTCAGTTCGCTGCCTAGGATTTGGGGGGCATCCGGCAGACTTGGGTCGGCCAGCATGGGGAACGAAAGCAAATCACTCCCCGGTTGGCTTCCTGCGCGACGCCACATCCACATCAGCCTTTTGGCAAAGGCGGGATCAGTCATCGTGTAGTGGGGGGCATAAAGGATCGGGGTGCTGAAGTATTCACTGTTATAATTGCTATCACCCCAGACGGGCGCGGTCGGTTCTCCCTTGAGATTGTGCTTCATGGTCCCTGGGAACCGAACCAGCGGCGAGGAGAAGCGCACATACCAGTCGAGCAGGGGCTTCACATTGGGATTCTGATAGAAATCAACTCCAGTGCGCCGCTGCATGACCGGGAAAAGGCCGCTGAAAATCCGTAGAGTGCAGTCATGATAACGCGGCACCTCGTTCCAGGTGCCATCCCAGTTGCCGTGATCCAACGCATACTCGGTTTGCTCGGCGGCATATTTCACCCAAGCTTTGGCGAGAGGTTCGTCGGGAAAATTCAGCCCCACGAGTGCTGCTCCGATATACTGGTCAGGCCAGCGGTTGCAGGTAGAGAAGCCGGTGGGGAATTCCAGCCCGTTGGTCGAGGGAGTCTTCGGTGAGGGAAACTTGGCCGGATCATCCCCGATGATAAACTTGGCTGCCCGAACGGTATCTTCCCTGAATTCTTTCTCCTCCTCCTTGGTCAGCGTGCCGAAGGAAGCGATGATGTCGTATTCGCAGAGGAGTTCTTTCAATCTTCGGCATCGTCGCAGCGACGAGTAGGGAGTCTTCGGACCGAACTGGGCAACGACATCTCCGCTCAGGTGCGTTCGAACCGCCTTCATAAAATCGACCGTCGCTTTTCTCTTTGCTGTCTCGTCCCCGTAGATGAGTCCACAGAGGGTCGAACCCATGCGTTTTGTATCGGGCCGGTTGGGGATGGATTCCCAGCGTCGTCGGATTTCCGGGATATCCGCCGCCTCCATCAACAGGCAGGGGCGCTGGGTGACCGGCTTGATGACGATATTGCCGAAATTCGTCGAAACGACGGCCTGCTGAAAATTTGGCTGGGCCCCAAGTGCGACGGCAAGGGGCAAACAGAGCAGGAGTAATCGGATGGTATTCATGGGAAATATGGTGGACCGGCAGAGAAAAAAAGCGCTAAGGCCCTAATGTGGGCTGAACGCCTCCGGTTGGGTTGACAATGGTTGTCTCGCAGAATGCGTTCTTCGGGCAGTCACCACGCGTCAGGTACTGATAGGAATTTGCTTTTTTGGCACATTTGATGCTTGCACTTGTGGCGTTACCGTAAAGGAGCATTACTTTTAGCTCACTATTCATGTCCGTGATGGTATTCCGATGCGTATAAATTCCAAGACGAAATATAGACCAATTCCCTCTCATCATTTCCCGTAGACGCTTCAAGCTTGCGTTCAAATCACTAGTTCAGGCAAATTCAAAGCCAAACATATGACGCCATGAAACATTTGCCGTTTCAATCCGTTTACCGGGAGAACTTTGAGGTTGTCGAGGAACGTCGAGGCAACCTCAGGCTATATCCACACACCGACCAGTTGCCACAGCTTTCGCGGGCCTTGAACTTGGAATTCTACGGAGCACTGCCAGGTCGCTTTGCCAGGGTAGATCATCGTGCGGATGGGTTTCGTAAGGTGGTGCTGAAGAATGCAGCGTTGTTCTTCTGCAGTATGATCAATGACACGCGGCCTGACGATCTACGGCTTTATATGCTCTCAACCCCTGAAATGGTGTCTAAGGTCACGATTGTACAACAAATCACCGAACATACATCTCAAGGACCGCTTCACTACTTTAGATTCTATTCAGGAACGGACTTTTTCCCGGACATCTACCTTTCTGGAAAGAAGTTCTTCTTTTCCGATCATGCCTTACAACGATTTTCCTCCCGCGTACCTCATAGCATTGGTGACGATTTGATCACCCTGTTGCTGGCCTTTTACGGGTCGCACATTGTAGCTGAACTGCTGCGGTTCAGGGGTTGATGACTCAGGCAGCTTGTTCACGAATCCATTGCCCGGTACTCATTGTTTTGATCTCGGTAGCCGTAATGATCGCAGCACCACCACCAAAGGCATCTATCCTTGGCTTACTACAATCATGGGACCACTCGAAGCTGACTTTGGCTTGCGGATCGAATTGCTGGAGTAAATGCTGCACGAACAAACAAACCGAATCCATGCCGCCATTTTCAGAATGCAGCCAAAGCCCCCATTTCGTGCTGCCTTCTTCTGTCTCAAATGACCAGTCTTCTATCGCATCCTTTAATGACTCGGGGAAACTACTGGGCAAATGATCTCCTTGTACTGCGTGTTGGGCATGATCGGCAAGCTTGAGCGCGTATTCCGCGCAGTTCCGAATTAGCCCTTGTTTCCCCCTTGGGGCGCATTGGCGGCCCGCA
>JBAXGN010000280.1 GCA_037139415.1 Verrucomicrobiota bacterium
ATACCTGTTTCTACAGGCGGTTTAATTTTGGGTTATTCTCCGGTCACACACCCGAATTGCCCCACCAACCGAAAATGTGTTTGCTGCGCATCGGTCCCCAATGTAATCTTCCTTCTGCGTCATGTTATCCGCAGAATGTATGGTCCGTATCGACGAACGGCATCCCGTTGGAGGCGCAGTTGGAGAACGCAGCCAACGGTACTTACCACGGCTACCCGATGCCGGAGGATGACGCATTTCGCGAGATTGTGATTTCCAAATGGGGGGCAACCCATGAGTGACAAATTGCGCCTTGAGTTCGATTGGCTCAGCCTGGACGTAGGAAGCGAGATCGACCGGGCATTCGCCGCTTCCTTGGGCGTGGCCGTGGGCGAGGAGTACCTTACGCGGAACGATGATTTGGCGGGCAGGACGGTGCGCAACCAGATTCGGAGCTGCGCTTGGCACCTTGCGGCCTGGCTCGCAGCGAACTGGTGGCGGCTGCGGTGGGAACCTGAAATACCGGTGTGGTGGAAGGATGCCGACTGGCGCATGGCCCATAGCATGGGTAGCGCCGGGGGCGGATTTGTGTGGCCGAACGCGGTCTTTGCCAGTGACGGTGGCTCGCTAGAAATTGCCATGCGGCCCAAGAGCAAGAGCGTTCCCTATGAGCCCATCCGCTACCTCAACCATGTCCATGCCCGTATTGATGCCGCGGAATTTGAGCAGCGTATAGATGAGTTCATGGAAGGCGTGCTGTCGCGACTCGATTCGCTGGGTGTAAGGGATAAGAGGCTGGCTCAGTTGTGGAAGGAAATTTTGGCTGAGCGGCACGATCCGGATGCTTACGAGCGCCGCAAACTCGAAGCGATGGCGGGTTATGATCCCGACGAGGCACCTGATGAATTGCTAAAGCAACTTCTGGAAGACAAGGAGCAACTCGGCAAACGTGCGCTCGAAGAGGTGGCCACCGAGGCACGGCATGCGACTGGCGACGCTTTGCAGCCGATCCGGGAGCTTGGCAGATCGCGCAAGCCTAAAACAGGCGGTTTTTGCGTTTCCTTGCCAGATCTGGATAAATCAGTGTTGGCTCAAGTTGATGGCGACCGGCCTTGGCAGAGGGGGAACAAACTCGCACGCCTCGTGAGGCACGCGTGGGGCTTTGCCAAGAAGCCGATGAAGAACAAAACATTAGCAGACCTCTTGGCCACCAAACCTGCCATATTTACAGATGGGGCCACTGTGGGAACGCAAATGCCCTTTGGTTTGCGAACGGATGGAAATGCGGCGTGCCATATCTACTTTGATCGTCCGACCACTACCACCCGGCGCTTTGCCGCCAGCCGGTTGATTGGAGACCACCTCTATTTTGCCAGTCAAGAAAGACTCCTCCCGGCCACTCGTGCCAAGACCTCGCGCCAAAAATTTCAACGGGCATTTGCCCAGGAGTTTTTGTGCCCCGTCGATGCGCTATTGGAGAAAATCCAAACGACGCAGCCAGATGAATACGACATAACTGAGGCCGCAGATCACTTTCATGTGTCGCCTCTGATGATTCGAACAACTCTGGTTAACAAAGGGGAACTGGAGCGCGAGGCGCTTGCGTGGCGGGACTGATTACCTGATGGTCGGCTTTGCCCTCAATAACTGATCACTGGTCACTGACAACTGGTCCCATCAGCCTTACCCCGTCCATCCTGTAAATCCTGTCTTGTCACGGTCCTCTTTGCCTGTCGGGACCTGCCATTCTATCTTCTGGCTTCCAGCTCCTATCTTCTTTCTTGGTTCTCATCGCCAAAAACTTCTGGATTGTAACTGGGGGGAACTTGCGGCAGGCTCTGGTCCATGCCGCACGGTCAAAATGAAGCCTTTTCACGGGTGCTGATTGATAAGGCGTTGGAGTTCAGCGGGTGGAACCTGCTTAACCCCAAAGAAGTGCGTTTTGAGTTGTCGGGTTCCAGTGGCCGGGCGGATTACGTGTTGAGCGGCCAGCGTGGACCGTTGGGCGTGCTGGAAGCCAAGAAGGAAGGGGTTGACCCCTACGATGCCAAGGAACAGGCACGCGGCTACGCGGAGAATCTGAAAGCCCCATTCGTCATCCTCTCGAATGGACGCGAACATTGGTTCTGGAATTACACCCGCAAAGATCAGGATGCCTACCGGATTGAACGATTGCCATCCCCGGATGACTTGGAACGGCTGCGGTTTAAAAACCTTCAACCGCCCCGGCCTTTGCTGAGCGAGGTCATCACGCCCGATTGGCTTAAGCTGTTTCGATCCGATTTGAAGATTCGCCGGTATCAGATCAAGGCCATTGAAACCCTCTGCGCCCTTTACGATGACAAACGGCTCCGCAAGTTCCTGTTGGAAATGGCCACGGGCACGGGAAAGACCCTGCTTTGTGCGGCGCTGATTCGCCTTTTCCTCATCACCCGCAATGCCGAGCGGGTCTTGTTCATTGTTGACCGCATCGAACTGGCGAAGCAAACCCTTGAAGATTTCAATGTCATCCTGGCTGAATTCAAACCGGTGCTCTACAAAACCGCCCGCCGCAAACCGGGTGAGTTGTTGGGTTCCTGCGTGGTGGTGGCGACCCTTCAATCCCTGATGGTGGACCGTCGTTACCGCGAAGAATTCACCCCGTTCCATTTCGATCTCGTGGTGAATGATGAAGCCCACCGTTCCATTTACGGCGATGCCCGTGAAGTGGTGCAGTTCCTTCAGGCCACCCGCGTTGGCTTGACCGCCACGCCGAAGGCGTACCTGCGAAACATCAACTTGGAACAACTCCAGCAGGAGAACCCCAAAGCGGCCGAGGCGCGACTGCTCCGCGATACCTACAATTATTTCGGCTGCAAACCCGGCTTCCCGACGTTCCGCTATGACATCATTGATGCGGTCAAAGATCCGGAAGGGCCGTTTCTCTGCCTTCCCAAAATCTTCGACCTGCGCTCGGACATCACTACCAAGGCGCTGGATGAATCCGGTTGGGCGGTGGTCGTCAACGAGCAGGAGGAGAGTTTCAAAATTCAGGACTTGGAGCGGAAGATTTTCACCCCGGCGCGCAATCGGCTCATGTGCGAAGCGTTCCTGAAGCACGCTCAGAAAGACCCCAGCGCCAAACTGGGCAAGTCCATCGTGTTTGCGGTGAACCAGACCCACGCCACGGCGCTGACCAAAATCTTCAATGACCTCCAACCCGGCATTGCCATTACCATTACCAGCCGCGTTCAGGATGCCTCCTCCATCGCCAAGGAGTTCCGTGACGGGAAACGCCCCGAGCGCATCGCCGTCTCGGTGGACATGTTGAGCACGGGTTACAACTGCCGCGACCTGCTCAATATCGGATTGATGCGGCCCATATTCTCTCCCACCGAGTACATCCAAATCAAAGGACGCGGCACGCGGCTATACACCTTCCGTATCGGCAACACCGAATACGAAAAGAAGAATTTCTTCCTGCTCGATTTCTGCGCCGTCGCGGAATATTTCGAGGACCAATACGACTACTCCTTACCGTTGCCGTTGCCTCGGGACAAAAAGAGCAAACCCGAACCGTATCCGCCGGCCAGGGAAGATGGTTATCTCATGCATGAGCCGGAGCCGGGTGGGACAAAACCGGCCTCCCCACCACCACCGAGGGAAATCCCCACTTGGGAAGGCACGGATATTTTGGTGAGCGAAGAAATCCGGGTGGTTGGGCCGAACGGTGAAAAGGTGGACGTGATGACGTTCCGTGGCTCATACGAAAAAGACATCCGGGAATTTGTCGAGCAAACGCCGGAGTTGAAAGAGGCGGTGGAAGCCGAGGATGACGATACCGTTGAAACCATCGTCAACGAGCGGTTCTACCACCGTCCGGAAATGTACTATTCGCCGGATAAACTGGTGGTCACCTATGGCGTGCCCGCGCCGACGCCTGCGTTCGTTTACAACGCCGTCGGCAAACGGCCGCTGCCCACCCGCGAAACGATTGTCACCGACACCGTGGATTCCATCGCCGCCCGGTTCAACTTGCGCTATACGGAACAGAAATGGCTGAATGCCACCGCCCAACTGCTCGCCGAAGACCCCACCGCCTTGCAACGGTTCATGTCCGGTGACATGACCATATTCATGGCCACCCAGTTCAACCAACTGGGCGGCATCTCGGCGTTGTCACGCTTTGATGAGCGGGAACAGGTGTTTGACGCCTTGCGCCAGTCCACCTTGGCCCGCCAATCCATGCTGGCGGCGCAATACCAATAACGTTTACCTCATGCCTTTACCCACCAAGCCATCGGACTCGCCGGCCCAACCCGACCTTTCCCTCCAGTCCAACTTCTTTTCCTCCGGCCTGCGCCAAAAGGTGGACCAGTTGATGGACATCCTGTGGGCGGGCGGGGTGAACAACCCGATGGATTCCATCGAGCAATGCTCGTATCTGTTGTTTCTCCGCCTGCTGAGCGAGAAAGACGAGGTCCTGGCCAGCCTCGATAAAAAGTATCAGCGGATTTTTTCCGGCGAATGGTCCCGCTACGCCTGGGGCAACTTCGTTACGCTCACGGGCGACAGCCTGTTTGACGCCGTCCGGGATGCGATTGAACATCTGCACGAACTGCCGGGCCTCACCCCCACCGGCAAACTCCTGTTCAGCCGGGCCACGCTCAAGATTTATGACCGGCCCACCCTCCGCGCCGTCATTCAGGCCATCCAGGAAATGGATCTGGCCGCGCATGAAGGCCAGGATTTCAAGGGGGACATGTATGAATATCTCCTGGGCAAATTGTCGGCGTCCGGCACCAATGGCCAATTCCGCAGTCCCCGCCACATCATTGCCATGATGGTGGCGCTGGTGAATCCGCAGCCGGGCCAGCGGATTTGCGACCCGGCGTGCGGCACGGTGGGCTTTCTCATCGCCGCGTTCCTGCACATCCTGCGGCAATTCACCAAGCTGGCCGATTTGCGGCGGGGCATTGTGGATGGCTCGCTGCTCAAACCGGCGCAATGGAAGTTTCTGGAGGAACAGGCGTTCACAGGTTTCGACAACGACGCCAACATGGTGAAGATCGGCATCCTCAATCTGTACCTGCACCAATTGGAACGGGCCCGGATCGAGCATTTCAATCCGCTCACCACCGGGTTTGGGGGCGTGTATCCCGGCAAGCTGTTCGATGTCATCCTCGCCAACCCGCCCTTTTCGGGCAAGGTGCAGGATGAAAGCATTCTGGCCGACCTGAATTACAAACTGAACACCCGCGCCACCGAGCTGCTCTTCCTGAAATGGATCATTGACCACCTTGCCCCCAATGGCCGGGCCGGGGTCATCATCCCGAATGGCGTGCTGTTTGGCTCCACCAACGCGGCCACCGCATTGCGTGAACTGCTGCTGACCGAATGCGAACTGCAAGCCGTGATCAGCCTGCCCAGCGGCGTATTCAAGCCGTACGCGGGCGTGGCGACGGCGGCCTTGATTTTCCAAAAGGGCAAGCCGACGCAGAACGTTTGGTTTTACGACATCACCGCGGATGGCTTCAGCCTCGACGACAAACGCACACCCATTGAGGCCAATGACATTCCCGACGTGCTGGCCAAGTGGCCCAACCGTGAGGAAGGCCCGAACAGTTACCAGGTGCCGATTGAGAAGATCAAAGCGAACGAGTGGAGCTTGGCGGCGGGCCGGTACAAACCGGTGACCACCGAAGCCGTGAACCATGATGCACCGGCGGATATTCTTGGCGATGTGCTCAAACTGGAAAACGAAATCATCAAGCGTGGCAATGTGTTGCTGAAAGAAATCAGCGGGAAGAAATGAAACGCTGGCCGATAAAACAGTTAGGTGAGTTTGTGGAAGAGCAAACCGAACGGTTGCGTGAGCAGAGCACGACAATTTACTCAGTGACTAATGAGCGTGGGTTTGTTCCTTCGCTCGACCTTTTCGATAAACAAGTTTTCAGTGCAGATACAGGCAACTATAAGTGCGTTGGTTTTCATGACCTTGCCTACAATCCATCACGAATCAATGTTGGGTCAGTCGCGATGCTTGAAGATAAAAATGGCGGTGCGGTCAGTCCGATGTATGTCATCTTGCGCTGCAATTCCGACCTCCTGCCTCGCTACTTGCTTCACTTTCTAAAGTCAGATACAGGTCTGCATCAAATAAAACAAAGGTGTGAAGGTGCGGTTCGTTTCCAACTCAAATTCCGTGACCTTTGCGCTATTCCAATTCTTGCCCCGCCGTTGGCCGAGCAGGAACGGATTGTGAAGCTGCTGGACGAAGCGGACGCGTTGCGAAAGTTGCGTGCCCAAGCCGACCGCCGCACCGCCCAACTCATTCCCGTCCTTTTCCATGAGATGTTTGGCGACCCGGTCTCTAATTCACGTAATTGGAAACGGTTGAGTTTTTACGAGCTGTTGGACAACATTGATGGTGGTTGGAGTCCAACCTGCCACGATGAACCAGCCCAACCTGATGGTTGGGGTGTTTTAAAACTTGGTGCTGTAACGACCTGCAATTACATTCAGACCGAGAACAAGGCTTTACCTGCGAATTTTTCGCCACGTCCTGAATTGGAAGTCAAAACAGGCGACTTACTTTTTACGAGAAAGAACACCTATGAGCTGGTCGCCGCATGTGCTTTCGTATCTGGAACTCGACCGAAACTTATGCTTTCGGACCTGATTTTTCGATTCAAGCTAAAGGACAATGTCGAAATTGATCCGTTATACCTTTGGGGATTATTAACCGTTCCGAGTAAACGCAAACAAGTCCAGTCATTTGCAAATGGCTCAGCTGGCTCCATGCCGAACATTTCTAAGGCACAATTGAGAAAAGTTCCAATAGAAGTGCCGCCTTTATCATTGCAAAAAGAATTCGCCAAGCGCGTGACGGAAATCCGCGAGATGGAAGCGGCGCAATCGGCCAGCCGCCGCCGGATGGAAGATTTGTTCCAAGCCATGTTACACCGTGCGTTTAATGGAGAACTGTAGGTAAGGCTGGCCGCCCATTTGGCAAAGTTACCCGCCCGTTTGGCAAAGTTACCCGCCCGTTTGGCAAAGTTACCCGCCCGTTTGGCAAAGTTA
>JBAXGN010000281.1 GCA_037139415.1 Verrucomicrobiota bacterium
AAACATGGACCGCAAGGTTGCGTGCGCCTCAGTCCTACTCGACCCATGTCCGATTTGGGAGTACTTTTCTTGACTTTCTATCCCATTGCACACCCGTTGGAATCGTTTTTTTGCACTTTCCTTGGTTGACGCGGGTTTGAGACGAGGTTAGAAATGGGCACTGAAATCAGGATCGGTTTTGAATATGAAACATATCTGGGTTACCGGTGCCAATGGCTTGATTGGCGGGGAGATTCTCCGCCAGCAAGTGTCAGCGGTTGATTTTCAGTTGCGCGGTCTTACGCGTGCCGAGGTGGATTTGGCGGATGATAGCGCGGTGGCCGCGTTGTTCCGGCAAGAGCGTCCGGACGCCATCATTCACTGTGCGGCGCTGAGTAAAACCGGCGCCTGCCGCCAACAGCCTGAATTGGCGCAATTGCTCAACGTGCATGTCACGGAAACGCTTGCCGGTCTGGCCGCCTCAATTCCGTTCATCTTCTTCTCCACCGATCTGGTGTTTAACGGGAGAAAAGGTCACTATGCGGAGGAAGATACGGTGGACCCGTTGTGCATCTATTCCGCCACCAAGGTGCTGGCCGAGAAAATTGTATTGGCCAATCTGCGCCATACGGTGGTGCGGACGTCGTTGAACTTTGGCTTTTCAGACAATGGGCAACGCTCGTTTAACGAGGAATGGGCGCAGATGTGGCAACGGGGTGAGACGCTGGACTTGTTTGTGGATGAGTTCCGGTGCCCGATTCCCGTCGAGGTGACCGCACAGACGGTCCTGGAAATTTTGCGGCGCGGTTTGACGGGATGTTACCACCTGGCGGGTGGCAGACGCATGTCTCGGGTGGAGATGGGGGGATTGCTGGCGGAATTTCGGGCACCGTTGCCCTCGCCGATGCGTCCGAGTTCGCTGGCGGATTGGAAGGGGCCAGCCCGCGCGGCGGATACATCGCTGAATTGCGCCAAATTGGAGCGGGCGTTGAACATCCAGTTGCCGGGGCTGGAAGATTGGTTGCGCCAAAACTGGGCGCGCCAGCAGGCCTTGGCTGGCGGTGACCGGGAATAAAATGGATTTTTAGGGAATATGCCTCCGGGTACCTATCGCGGCAGACTGGCGCCATCGCCCACGGGGTATTTGCATCAGGGCCACGTGCAGACTTTCTGGCTGGCCCAGGAACGGGCGCGGGCGCATCACGGAGTTTTGGTGTTGCGGGATGAAGATTTGGATGGTTCGCGCGCCCGGGCGGAGTTTGCGACCGCCATGATCGAGGATTTGCGCTGGTTCGGCTTTGATTGGCAGGAAGGACCGGATTGCGGCGGGGCGTATGGGCCGTACCAGCAAAGCCAACGATTGCCAGGTTATCGAATCGTCTTCGAGCAACTCAAAGCAAAGGGCGCGATTTACCCTTGTTCCTGTACGCGTAAAGATGTGCAACAGGCGTTGCAGGCGCCGCATATCGGTCAGGAGGAACCGCCTTACCCCGGCACTTGCCGGCCCGGCAGGAGGGGCGATGGGAATCTCAAACCTGGTGGACGCATCAACTGGCGGTTTCAAGTGCCCGATGGCGCGACCGTTGGTTTTGTGGATGGCCACTATCGCGCGCAATCCTTTGTTGCCGGGAAAGACTTTGGCGATTTTGTCGTCTGGCGAAGTGACGGGCTGCCCAGTTACCAATTGGCGGTAGTGGTGGATGATCATGAGATGGCCATCACGGAGGTGGTGCGCGGCGCGGACCTTTTGTTATCCACGGCGCGACAATTACTGATTTATCATGCTTTGGGATGGGAGCCCCCGGCGTTTTATCATTGCCCGCTGGTCCTGGACGCGCAGGGGAACCGGCTGGCCAAGCGGCATGATGCCCTGAGCCTGCGGACCTTGCGTCAACGTGGGGAGTCGCCTGAAAATATCAGGCGCTCGTTCCCGCCAACCGGTAGTTGAAAATAAAACAGGCGGCGGATAATCCGCCGGCTGCAAGGTTATAAACAAAACAACGATGGAGGAAAATTAACGGGGGGCTGGGGCTTCCCAACCCGGACGGGTGGTTTGCCCATCTCGACGACCGCCTGCACCCTGACCACCAAAGCCGCCGCCTGCGCCCAGGCGTTGAAATCCGCCGCCCATGAGGATCATTGACAGGGCCTGGGGTGGCGCATTTTGCAGACGCTCTTTTTGTTCCGGGGTGAGCGTTGGGGCCAGTTCTGCAAACAGCTTCAAGCCCATCATCATCTGATCGCTTTGCAGTTTGCTCAAGGCATCCACTTTTTCCTGGACCGCCGCCTCGTCAAACTTGTCCGCCATGACCAGGTCCTTGAGTTCTTTGGTGATTTTTTCGCGTTGTTCCTGGAACCCTTGCATTTTCTCGCGATTCGCCTCCATGGATTTCTTCACAATCGCCTTTTGGTCATCAGTCAGCTCCGGGCGTGCCATCATTCCGGGCATGGCGTCGCGCCGGACACCAGCAGCTCCGGCAGCGGCCCCGATGGGTTTTTCCCTGATCGGCGGGGCGGGGTCGTTACCCGCGTCGGCGGCGTTGAGCCATGAACCGGTGAACACGGCAGCCATCAGTAATCCCGAAAGGCTGTGTTTGAGGGTGAATATTTGTTTTTGCATCATAATTTTGCAGCGATGATAGTTCTGATGATAGTGCTACGGGCAATCGTTGTTTTAGCGGGGTGGGGGACCGGGCGGCTTATCCTGCGACTGCTCAATCTTTTTGCGCATTTCCTCCATGCGTTCCAAGCGCTTGGCCTGTTCGTCACTAAGCGTCCCTGCCGCTTTCTTTTGGCGTAATTTTTCCAACACCGTATCCATTTTGGCACGATACTCTTTGGCTTTGGCGGCGCGTTCTTCCGGGGGGAGCTTTTGCCAATCCTGATGTTTCTTTTCCAGTCCCGAGGCCAGCTCCGGGTGCTGTTCCTTGAATTCTTTCAGTTTGGCCTCGCGCTGTTCGGGGGGGAGATTCTTCAGTTCCTCGCGCAATTTTTCCAAGAGGGGGTTTCCCGCTGGGCCGCCGTGCTTTTCCCGAAACTCCTTGAGCTTAGCCTCGCGCTCGGCTGGGGGCAGGTTTTTCAGTTCCTCTTTCCGTTTTTCCGTTTCCGCCGTTTTATTGCCGTGCTTCTCGTGCATTTCCTTGAGTTTAATCTCACGTTCTTCGGGGGTGAGATGGCGAAATTTCTCGCGGATTTCCGTCCGGTTCGTTTGGGTGCCGTTGGTGGTTTCATCGGCCCCGTATATGGGTAGCAACATTCCCGAGGCCAAAATCAAAGTCAGGCCTTGGGCGGTTCGCTGTAACGTCATCATGTTATCCCACATCTGCATTCAACTTCACAGACGTTTTGGCGTTCCGGCTGGTTACAAAGAAATGAATGACGTGGATCGCTGGATCGTTTACCTTTTCAGCCATGCCGGATGCTTATGAATGCCAGCGATGCACCGCCTGTTGCCAATGGCCAGGCCAGGTGAAGATTACCGGGGCGGAGATTGCCCGGTTGGCGTCATTTTTTGGAGTGTCTGAAGATGAGTTTATTCAAAACCACACCCGGCTGCAGGCGGATCGCAAGGGGCTGGCGCTGCTGGAAAAGGAGAACGGGGAATGTGTGTATCTCAACGGCCAGGAATGCGTGATCGAAGCCGTTAAACCGCAACAGTGCCGGGATTTTCCCAATCGCTGGAATTTTCCCGGATTCGAGCAGGTATGCCGGGCAAGAGTGGTGCGGAAAGGGGAATAGTGGGGTGACCGCAGTTTGGCCCGCAACTATCTACGAGGCGTGAAAAACGTCTGGGCTAAAGTGCCGCGTTCGGTACGGATAATTGTGCCGGCCCCAATGTTTTTCCGTTTGAACCAACCTTGTGGCACCTCCAGCACGTATTGAATCTGATCCGAAACAGAAGGCACCGCAGTCTCATTGAGTGGATGCAAGTCCACGATTTCCCGGATTACCCCTTCGGAATCCACATAGGCCGCCGAAAGGGGGACTTTGGTATTCCGCATGTAAAAGGCCTGTTGAGAGGGGTAGTTAAAAACAAACAGCATGGCTTCCTGATCGGTCATGTTGGTGCGGTACATCATGCCGGTCATGCGTTGGACATCCGTGAGCGCCAATTCGGTGGTCAATTCCTGGGGGCCTAGCCAGACCCTCAGAGTGGTCAGTTTGGGCTGTGCCCGATCCAGATACCCGAAGGCGGTCACGCGCGGTTCGGCATTGGTTGGGGCAGGGGATGGCGTTTTGGCCCGATCGGAAGAATCGCATCCGATTGCCAGCCAAAGGCACGCTACCCACACAAATGTCCGCCAACGCCAATTCACGAAGCCACCTTATGCCCAGCCTGGCGGTTTATCAATCCCATATTATTCATCATATTCAGGATTGAATATGCACAAATTCTCGTGGAAGGTCTCTACCACCATGATCGAATACACCTTCAAAATGGACGATGGCACGGTCTTTCGGTTCGAAGTGGATGTGGACCGGGGCAGCGCAGTGCCGGTTGCACCCAAGGAACCCGCATTTTGGACGGTGCTCGGCTTTAAGCAGTGCGAGAATTGCCCGCTGAATCCTTCCCAGCAAATGTATTGCCCGGCGGCGGTGGATGTCGAGCGAATCGCCGACAAATTCAAGCACCTGTTGTCGTATGAGCAGGTGACCGTGGAGGTTACCACGCCGGATCGGACGTATCTGAAGCAGTGCGATGTGCAAACCGGGTTGCGCGCGTTGCTGGGATTGGTGATGGCCACCAGTTCCTGCCCCATTTTATCGGGATTAAAAGGCATGGCGTATTTTCATCTGCCATTTGCCACCACCCAGGAAACCTTATACCGCGCCGTGTCCGCGTATTTGTTGCAACAATACTTTATGTATCGGGACAACCTCAAACCGGACTGGGACCTGGCGGGGTTGGCGAAGTTGTATGCGGAATTGCAATCCGTCAATCGCTGTTTCAAGGGCCGTTTGGATGCGGCCAGTGTGAAGGATGCCAACATGCAAGCCGTGGGGTCCATGATTTATCTCAGCATGTCGGTGGCGCTTTCGGTGGAAGATAAATTGCGCGATCTGCGTCCGCGTTTTGCCAAATCCACCCCGCCCGCCTGAGTGTCACGCACCGTGGTTTCCGTTATTTGCCGATACAGAACTGGTTGAAAATGGAATCCAGGAGGTCTTCGGTGGTGGTTTTGCCGACGATTTCACCCACGGCATTGACGGCGATGCGCAAATCCAGCGCGGCCAATTCCAGGGTCAGGCTGTCTTGCAGTGCGGCCAGGGTCTGAATCACGGACGCGCGTGCGCGCTTTAAAGCGTCCTGATGCCGGGCGTTAATCATCACCTCAAACATGCCCGTCTTGATTTCACCCGCCCAGACCATGTTTTTGATGGCATCTTTCAGCGCTTCCAGGCCGTACCCAGTCAGACTGCTGACGTTGACGCTGGTAATGCCCGGCAACTCGGGCAGGTGCAGTTTGCCCGGCAAATCGGTTTTGTTCAGCACGAGCAGGCATTTGCCCTTGCGGAATTCCGCGAGGAAAGCCTCGTCGTCCGGCGTTAGGGGTTCAGACTGGTCCACCAATAGCAAAATCAAATCGGCACGCTCCACGGTGACACGACTCCGGCGCATGCCTTCGGTTTCGAGGGGGTCTTGGGAGTCCCGGAGTCCGGCGGTGTCCACGAACACCACTGGAATCCCGCGGATATTGGCCGTTTCTTCGATGGTATCGCGCGTGGTGCCGGGGATGGGCGAAACCATGGCGCGATCATGGCCCAACAACTGGTTAAGGAGGGAAGACTTGCCCACATTGGGGCGGCCCACAATGGCGGCGCGAATGCCCCGGCGCAGAATGCGCCCCTCATTGGCGGTGCTCAACAATTGATCCATGAAGGTCACGCTGTCCGCCAGCTTCTTCAGCAACTGAGCGCGGGTATCCGGGGCAATATCCTCCTCGGGAAAATCAATATGCGCTTCCACGTGGGCCAGGATGCCCAGCAGGGTATCGCGCAGGGTGTCGATGCGTTGCGATAGTTTTCCCGCCAACTGTTCGTTGGCCGCCACCAAAGCCAGTTCGGTGCGCGAATGAATTAAATCCGTCACCGCTTCGGCCTGGGCCAGATCCAGCCGGCCATTGAGGAAGGCGCGGCGGGTAAATTCACCGGGGTGTGCCAGGCGCGCGCCGGATTCCAGCACCGTATCCAGTACCAGCTTGGCCACCAATAAGCCACCGTGGCAGGAAATTTCCACGACATCCTCGCGGGTGAAGGTTCGCGGCGCCCGCATGACGGCCAGCAACACCTCATCCACCGGGAGTCCGTTCCGCATCACCCAACCGTAATGCAGCGTATGAGAGTCCGCCCGCGAGGGTTTGGGCGCCGTGGTTTTGCCCGGTTTAAAACAGTGGTCAGCGATGACCAACGAGTGCGGACCGGAAAGGCGAATCACGGCCAGCCCGCCTTCTCCGAGCGGGGTGGCAATGGCGGCAATGGTATCCTCGGTCATGGCTGATGCCTTCGTTGTTTCTTCAGCCAGGCGCGGGCCTGGGAATAATCGCGTTTCGCCAGGTGCTTGAGCAGGGCAGGGTGGGTGGTCGGTGGCAATTTGGCGCTGACCGCGTCAATGCACGCCAGGAGCGGCAGCAGGTCCGCTTCCTGTTGGGCCGCCCGCATCTGCTGCTCGGTTTTCTCGATTTCAACCAAGGCGTCTAAAATGGCTTTTTCTAATTCGGTCACCGCCACTACGGATAGCGCAAATCGTGCCGCCGACCAAGCGGATTATGCGGAACAGCAAATGTGATATGACCCGTCCCTCCGATTTCCTCAGGGATCCCGCAGAAACTGCACGCCGAAATGATACATAAAACCCATCGCAACTCAGCGACCATTGGGCGCGGGAGGCGGAAGACGGCATGATCACATGAGTTTGAGTTTTTCCTCGATGTAGGCGAAGGTTTCGGGGCGAATACCGGCTTCGCTGTTATGCTTTGGCAAGGGTGGCCGGGGCTCTGCGTTGGAGGTTTTGGCCAGGTACTTCGTCCAGAGTTCAA
>JBAXGN010000282.1 GCA_037139415.1 Verrucomicrobiota bacterium
CCTTGTCGAGAGACAAACGTCAGAAGCTACGAAAAGCCGCACTGGACAAGGTTTTCCCAGTTCATATGTAGCGGTATTTATGCGCAGGTGTATAGGAAAGTGCTGAGGAGTTCGCGCAAGAACGGGTTGGTGGCGGGCACCATGTCCACGAGGTTTTGCACGGAGATGGCGCTGCGGGAGAAACGGGCGATGAGCAGGCCATAGGAGATGGTCTGGGCGATGACATCGGCAAAGTCGTCTTCGGTGAGGTCGTGGATGAGCGCGGCTTTGAAGGCGGCATAGAGGCGGCGGACGGGGCCGCGCTCGGATTCACGGGCAAGGATGGTGCGGGTACGGCGACGGGTGGCATCGGCCAGCCGGGCGAGTTCTTCCACCAGTTCGGCGGTGGTGGTAATGACTTCGCGGTGGCGGAGCTTGAAGGCAGAGGCCCATTGGGAGCGCCAGACCTCCAGATTAGCCGGGTTGGCCGGCCAGTGGAGCTTGGCGGTGAGTTGCTGATGGGCATCGGCCAGATGCAAGACGGTGTCGCCATCGTCCCAACCCAGGACCTTGAGGACGGACAAGTCGCCGGGGCTTTCGGGATCCTGGCTGAAATGAGCGAAGGTAACCGCCCGGTCGGCTTCCTCGCCATAGGCGGAGATGAAGAGAAGGTCATTCTGATGCCAGGCGCGCTGACCGGACTGGCGGGCGGTGGCGCGTTTTTTCAAAACCAAGTGGCCAAGGATGCGCCGGAGCATGACAACCGGGAGGCGCTTTTTCTCGAAATTAACCCAGAAAACACCCCACGGCTGGCGGGTTACGAGGGGGCGAAGTTGTTTGATTTCCTTAACATGGACGGCGGTGGCGGTTTCAAAACCCAGTTCCTCCGGGTTGTAATCGAAGGTAATATCCTCGGCTTCATCTGGCGTAATGGGCCAGTCCAGCTCATCGCGGAGGTAGGCAATGAGGGAGGGGAGGGTTTTGATGGCGCGGAGGCGGTCTAAATTCATAAGTCAGAAGTTAAAAGTTAAAAGGCAAAAGTTAAAAGGCAGAAGTAAAAAGGGAAAAGGGGTAAGGCATGGCTGCACCGAGGTGTTGCGGTTTGACTTTTGCATTTTGCCTTCTGCGTTTTGCCTTTTTCCCTTCATTCATTTCTTTTGGCGATATTCAAGCTGGCGGTGAAGATGGCGACAAGCTCGATGGTTTCCTGGCGGAGCGGCTTCAGTTTGGTGGCGACCATTACTTTTTCGTCCTCAATCAGGCCAAGCCAGAAATCGGATTCGTCTGTTTCCTTGAGGCAATCCCCCATTTTGGCAATGAACTCGGCCGTGGACCGGGCGCGGGCAGCCTCGCGATAATTGGCGCCCACCGAGGTGCCGGAGCGGAGCAGTTGCCGGCCAAGAGTCTTGGCCACGTCATCTTTGGGCAATGCCCGGAAAAGCCGGACAATCCGGCGGGCATACTCATAAGTCCGATCCCGTAAATTTTTTGGCATTGAGTTGGCGACTTCCGTTTGCATTTTACCTTTCCACTTTTGACTTTTGACTTTTCTGGACGGCGCGTTCGCTGTGCAGCACGCTGGAGAGCATGGCGACCCCTTGTTCGGTGAAAGCGTAGGGAAAATGACGGCGGCCACCGCGTCCCTTTGATCTTCCAGTTTGGAATATCAAAGCGTGCGCTTCTTCGGCGGTCAGTTGGAACATGAAATCGGAGGGAAAACGATCAAGGTTACGAGTAACGGCTTTGTTCAAATTGCCGGTCGTCACGTCGTAAAGGACGGCCAGATCGGCGTCCAGCATGACCTTCTCACCACGTACCAAGTGAATGGCATGTTGAATGCGTTCGAGCGGAATGATTTGAAACGACTTTGCGATGCCATCAATAGGAGTACTTTTAGAAGAGGTACGTTTATATTTCATAACTATTTATAATCTGAACAATCAAGCTTTAAGATCACAATTTGTGGTATTGAATTCGCACGCGTTGGTAATCAATACTTAACGATTTCATGGCAGGCACGCTGGACTAATGCATTCCTGCGGTGGCCGGTGCCGGGCAAAGTCCACCAGGGCCAGTGCTTTCAGTTTTCGCTGGGAAAGGCGCGGGCGGGCTTGCCGGCGCAAACGACGATTCGGTTCCAGTTTCCGCCACAAGGCGGCATCCGCATTGAACTGATCCACGAGCCGTTGGGTGGCACGCTGCGCGGGCATTAAATGATAATACGGGTTCATTTTAATTTTGCCTGTCTTTGATGACTTTATCGCTTCCTGTGAGCAAGATACGATTTACCTTGCGCTTGCGTGTGGGCTTTTTTGGCACCTGCCTTCGCATCTGGTCGATCAAGACCTCGACTTGCGCACGGTCGTTGGCAATGAATGCCTCCAGTTGCGCCACGGTGGGCAACGAAACCAAGTAGCGCGAAACGAACAGTTTATTGTCCATCCCGGACGTGGCAAATTCGACTTTCGTGTTTTCCCGGTCGCTGCACAAGATGATCCCCACCGGGGGATGGTCGCCGTCGCGCATGATTCGTTGCTTAAAGTAGTTAAGGTAGTAATTCATTTGGCCGGCATCGCCATGTTTGAAGGGCCGGACCTTGAGGTCGAGTAAAACATGGCACCGCAATACGCGGTGGTAAAAAACCAGATCAATATAGTCGTGCTCATTGCCGATCGTCACGCGAAGCTGACGGGCTTCGAAACAAAATCCGGTACCCAATTCCAGCAGGAACTGTTGCAAATGATCCAGCAGTGCCTGCTCCAGATCACTTTCGTTATAACGGGGCACCTCGGCGAGCCCGGCAAACTCCAAAATATAAGGATCACGAATCAGGTCGGCGATGGTTGCTTGAGGTTCCTGGCGATGAGCCCGGCGGACGACGGCGGTTTTGTCGGTGGAAAGGCCGGTGCGTTCGTAGAGAAGAGAGCCGATCTGGCGCTGGAGCTGGCGTTTTGACCAGTTGCCTTTGAGACACTCGTTTTCGTAAAAAGCGCGTTTGAGCGGATCCTCAATCCGAATTAATTCGATCAGTTGCGTCCAAGAGAAACGAAAAATCGCGTTGGCGGACAAAGGTTGGATGCCGCCGGAGGATTTCCGCACCAGTGGTGCGGAAATGCCGGTTCGCACAGCGCCCAGCAGCGGGATGGTCAATTTCCGCACCAGCGGTGCGGAAATGTCCGATCCGGCTTGCGGATAGACAAAATAGAACTGGCGCATTCGCTCCAACATGTCGGGACTGACGCCGTTGACGCCACGCTTCTTTAAATCACCGGCGAGGCGTGGCAGCAACCGGGTGCCATATTTTGCCCGGTCCTCCCCGTTTTGTTCAAATTCCACAATATAGGCGCCGACGAGCCAATTCCGCATGACGAGGGATTGATTGACGACTGTGGCTGCATGACCCAGCAATTTCTGGCTGGTTGAATCAATGGCTTTGATGAGTTGCGCGTATTTCATGAACGAATTTCGTTGTTCCTTTTGCCTTTCAACGGTTGACCTTTTTCACCCCAACTCCATCCAGCATTTCAGGGTTGGTTTAACACCCACGGGGGCCTGCATCTGTTTGAGGTAGGTGTTTTTGATGTGGGTTTCGATTTTCAGGCGGACGGTGCGCAAGGCTGCCGCCGTCATCTCCACGCGCCGTGGCGTATCCAACTGGCACTGGATGTACGCATGGATTTCTTCCGGCTGATCCAGGATTTTGGACGTGGCGAAATCATAGAGATACCAAGCGGTGCGCCCGGCGGCATCCGTCCAGATAGGAGCATCGGCGGACGAAACGCCCGCGCTACCCTTGGTCTTGTCCTCGGCGGGCAGGGTGTAGCAGAAGAACACCGCCTGCGCGCCGGGCCGGTGATGGGCCTTGCCGCTGAAGACGCGACCGGGGAGCGCGTCCAGATGGGTTTCCAGCGCCGGGTTTTCCTTGAGCAGGCGTTCCAGTTCCAACTGCATTTTTTCGGTGGGGGTGGTGGTGCCTTCGTAGCTGTTTTGGAAATCCTTGAGCGCGTCAAAGTCATCGCTGGGTTTGAGCAGTTTTTTGCCTTCAATGCCAAAGACCTTGGAGATGCGCAATGCCTTGTGAGCGACCCGGCTGTAAAGTTTCAGCAAATCATCCAACTCATCGGGCGGCAGGAAATTCCAATAGACAACCTTGCCGCGCAGAGGCTTCTCCTCGGGATGGTCGGCGATGATTTTTTGTTCCACGGCGGGATTAAGGCGGCGATCCACACGGCCAATGCGCTGCATGAGGCGGACAGGGTTCCAATGGAGATCGTAATTGATCATGCGCGTGGCGTCCTGGAGGTTCAAGCCTTCGGACAGGACATCCGTGGCGAGCAGGATGCGCGTTTCCTTGAGGTTGCGGGCGGCGAGATCGGCGGTGGAGGAGTCGTTGTAATAGGGGGCGAACCGCTGGAGGACAACGGTGCGGTCCTGGATGGTGGCGCTGTCCACTTCATCCACGCCCTCGATGCCTGCCGCTTGTAACTCGTGTTTGAGGTAACGAGCGGTGGCCATGTATTCCGTGAATACCAGCACCTTGCGGCCTTTTAGCTCGGCATCGGATTTCAGCAATTTGACCAGGGCCTTGAGCTTATCATCCTGGGCGGGGGTGAAGGTTTTCAGTTCCTCCAGGAAATCCACAAGCGTTTCGAGGTCGTCGAACGTGTCATCGAAAATCTCGTCCACCCGGTAAATTTTGCGATCCAGTGGCACAAAGTGATCGAGAAATTCGTCGCCAAGGGTTTCCTCGGTTTCCTCGCTGGCATTGTCTTCGTCAAACTCTTTCCGGCGGGTGTGGATGTGGGACAACAATTCCTGATTGCGGGTGCGCCATTTCTCCAGGCGGTCCTTTTCGCGCTTGGACTGGCTGTTGACTTCAAGGAAGGCAATAAATTTCAGCAGCAAATTCTGGCAGGACTGTTCAAAGGCGGTGATGGAGCTTTCAAAGCGTTTCAGGAACTGCACGCGAATGAGGCGAACGAGGCCACGCTGGCGGCCAATCTCGAAGTTGCCTTTTTCATCCACCGCGCCGACCGGATAATCCAAGGGATGATACGGGCCGAGCGCGAACAGGGGTTTTTCCTTGGCGAAGGCGAGTTCGATTTTGCCCAGCAAATGGCCGTAGGTTTTTTTGACCGAATAATTCGCGACGCGCGGGTCCTCCTTGGCGGGGAACAGCGCCGCGGCGGAGCCCTGCTGTTTCTGGCTGGCGACGACATAGGCGCGGCTGCGCTGGACGACGAGTTCGCGGAATAACTTATCGCTGACCAGGACCTGCCCGGCCTCGACGGAATTGGCGGTGAAGAGTTCGCCCAGGACCTGGCCGCTGACCAGGCCGGCGAGCTGTTTCTCCATCTGCCGGAAATGGGCGCTGAGATTATAAATGCCGATGCGGGCGGCAAAGGCATCTGGTTTCTCGCGGGAAAAGAGCTCGATCAAGTGTTGGAAATCCGTGAGCGCGTTATTGACGGGCGTGGCGGTGAGCAGGAAAATCCGCTTGTTAGCGCAAAGGTCGTAGAGTTTCCAGTAACGGGACCCGCCGGATTCGCGGGTGAGGCCGCGGTTGCGGAAATGGTGGGCTTCATCTATGACCACGGCATCCGCCTGATCCGTCATCTGCTCAAAGATGGACGGAAAATCGATGCCATCGGCACTGACACCGCGCATGAGATCGGTGTGATTGAATATCTTGAACGAGAGGAAGCCGTTCAGGAGATGCGGCAGGTAGCGTTTGATGTTGCGCTCCCAGACCGGCACGCGGCCGGACTTGGGGACGAACAAGACGACGCGCTTATTCTCATACATCACCAACCGCTCAATGAGCATGAGGCCGATAAAGGTTTTGCCCAAGCCGACGCCGTCGCACAAAAACGCACCATTGTAATTGGTGGCCGTGTGATAGAGCGAGGCGTAGCCGTCGCGCTGATACTGGTCGAGGATGGGGTGGATCTTGGATTTGGTCTTTTCCCATTCGTTGGCGGTCAGCTCGTGGCGGCGGAATAGCTCATCCAGCGCCTTGGCATAGACATCGAACGGCAAGTATTCGCGGATGTGGCGTTCGACGGTGGCGAGAATTTCGGGGGTGATATTCTCGGCCTCGGCCCAATGCTGCTCATACCATTCCTGCAACTGGCGCACGTCGCCAGCGGCCTTGACCTGGATGTTCAACTCAATGTTTTGCGTAAGGCCGGGGACGGTGAAATTACTGGAGCCGACCAGGGCGACGGAGCCAATGACGGCCACCCGTGGATGGGTGATGTAGGCTTTGGCGTGGAATTTCCTTTTTGCGAAGGCGCGGCATTCGATTTTGCCATCGCGCAACGCCTGCACGATGGCGGCGACACCGGCAAGGAAATCATTCTTTTCCTTTTCCGATTCGATGCTGGCGTCGAGGCGGGCGGTGATGTCCTGCTTAAGCCCGTCGAGAATGGCTTGCCGGGTGCGAGCGGAGACCTCGTTGCCCATGAGGATGCGGATTTTATCCAGTTTCTGCCACTTGCCGTCCAGGGCAAGGAGCGAGCCAATTTCAAAATAGCCGGTGGCGATATCGAAGGCGCTGGCAATTTCGGTCCAGTCCTGGAGATATTTAAGGCCCTTCCAATTGTCATCGCTGTTATCAACGATGAACAGTTCGCCGCCAGATTTGATCGAGTCAGTCATTGGGATTCCTCATCGGTGACCGCAGGCAATAGGTTGCCTATAGTCAAAAGTTTGTAAAAATGATCCATATTCTGGCGGGCGGCCTGGGGGGCGGGAAAACCAAGCGACGAACGTGATAACTTGGCCCGCCTCCAGACGGAGCGGGCTCCACGGTGTTGTGCCTGGTTTTAACGCGTCAGAGGGCATCTATAAAATTCTCCCAACCAGTGGTTTCCTAGGTGAAGTGTGGCAAAAAGTGGGTGGGATGGAAGGAAAAAATAGGGGAAATGGAACCCGAAGGTCGAAGCCGGGGCTGAAAGACTTTTGGTCGAGTAGGACTGAGGCGCACGCAACCTTGCGGTCCATGTTTCCTCA
>JBAXGN010000283.1 GCA_037139415.1 Verrucomicrobiota bacterium
GCCATGCCGTCCAGATACCGGGATAGATCAAACCCTTCCGCCTCGGCGTATGCCTCCGATTGCCGCCATCTTTGCTCTATGGACGGCAGATCGGCAAGGGCGAGCATTATCAGTATCCAAGCGGCATTCGCACAGGGATTTTTCTTGATGCCCCACCGTTTACCGGTCTTGGTCAAGAGCGCCCGCTGGTTGCGGAGCAATCCAATATGCACCCAAAAGTTGCTTTCCACCATGTCACAGGCGTACTCGATTTTTCGATTCCTGGCATTCATCGCACACCTCCCTGATTCTTGCTGGTTTCTGAGGCAGGGAGTTTTGCCAGGAAGGCTCGCAGGCCAGCGATATGGGCATCGGCGATAATTCGGAATCCAGATTTCTTTGGCGAGCCCCCTATGCCATAATCGTCATCGCAGACTTGCGCCAGGTCGGTGGACAGAAGTTGAATCAGGGTGATAGCTGCGGCCAGGGCGGTATAAATCTCACCGCAAGTCGCCTGTTCTACGTCGGGAATGAGTTTGTCAACAAGTGATTCCAAACTCTGGCAGCCTGCACCGAAGGAAGAGGCGTTTTTGCCCTGAGACTGGTAACCCTCGCAATACTCCCAGGCGATCGCATTGGAGAGCAACCTACAAAGTGCTCTGGTCTGATTTATTTGGGTTTCCACATCAAGACTGGAAAGATACCTTTTCCAGTCTGGCACTGCGGGTGTGATCCCCATGCTTGGCATGATGGGATGCTGATTTTGAACTTGAGAAACACGGCCTGTGGCCGTATGGTTATGGCGGACTCGTTTCAGGGTTTTCATGATCTGATTTCTTTGGACGGGTCCAATTGCCCTTGGTGGTGCTTGTAACACTGCCAAGGGTTTTTTGTTTTTCTTCCTCTGCCTGGACCCAGTTGAGCAGTTGAAGGGTTGTTTGGCCGTTCGGCTCTTTTCTGCCGACCAGCCACTCGTTGAGTTGTTGCGGACGGACACCAAGATGCTTTGCCAATGAGGTACGTTGGCCGCGCTCGTTAGTGAGTTTAGCAACCAAGCTCATTAGCTCTTGCACCGTTGGAATCTGTCTTTTCACGGGCGGCATAATATCCCTTTTGGTATAGTTGTCAACGGGTATTTTTTGAGTTTCTTCAGTCGGTACATTTGAGGCCGGAGCATCTGGACCAAGGAGCCATGATAGTGCTGCATACCCCTCAGAAAAATGTGCGTCTTTGCTCGCGTCCACCAGCTTTTCGACATGATTAAACCATGGCGTGTTCTGGACTGGAAACGGGCGTTCCCCCTCCGGCCCAAAGTGCCCAGTAAGAAGCCATCCAGGATGAACATCGAACAGCTTACAGGCTGCCCAACCAAGTCCAAGACGCAATGGAACTCGCCCGGCTTCTACATTAGTAATTTGGGCACGTGTGACCCCGAGTTTTTCTGCTATCGCATCCTGCTTCATGCGTTCCTTACGACGCAAATGGCCAATCCGTAGGCCGATATCACGATCCCATTCCGATATAGGTTTAAAACGAGACGATGTAGAACGATTTTTCATGGAGTAATGATACCGCAACTTTTTTTTAAAAAAAGGTTGCAGTACATGTTTTTCGTGTTACCATAACACCCATGTTAGTTAGTGGAGCAATTGAAAGAAAGCGTAAAAACACAGTTTTTCGCGGGATCACAGCAGACGCGCGGAAGCTCCGTGTCAGTCGCGTCCATCTCTGGATGGTGTTGACGAATCGCCGCGAAAGTAAACCATTGCTGGCCCGGTATCACGCATTAAAAACGAAGGCGGGGAAAGAATCATGAGCAAAAACACGATCGAGAAAATCAAGGAAACGCTGGAAGAGACCAAGCGCACCACGAAGGCTGCCGAGGACGCGCTCCAGAATGAAATCAACATCATCGGCCAGCATACGACCCTGCTTTCCAGGTTGGACGAGGCGGAGCGCGGCTTGGTGTTTGCAACGCAAAAAATTAACGATTTTTGTGAAGGCGACTTCGCTCCAGGGGTCGCCAGGCAGTTGGTGCTTGGCCTAGATCGGCTTGCGGAATGCGCTAACGTGCTGGCTGCCATTGAGGCGGTGAAAAAGAACAAAGAGGGCATCCTGAAGGCGTACAAAGCCGAAACCGTTGGCGCTGCAAAAGCTCTCCTGGCTGAGTTCCAAAAGAATAACGCGGCCATTTTGAAGAAACACGAGGTCATTTAACCTATTTCCGTTATGCCCGGTTCAGACTTAAAATTTTCATACGAGGGAGCGAACTCAATTTCATTTCAAATTTCCGAGGAGAGCGATGCAGGCCCCGCCGGGCAGGCCAGACTTGCATCCGCACCCGGATTCAAAGGCAGCGTGCAGCCCCATATCTGTGCGCTGCCTCTTTCTCTTTCCAGGCCGGAGGAGAAAGGCGGACGCCCGGCGGTGAACGGGCGGGCGTTCCGCTTTCCTTTGGCGGAACAGGCTCAGGAGCTGGTGCTAACCCTTCCAGCGATGCGCTCCAAGATGGAAAGCGAGCGGCGGGAAATCCTGGTTAAGTTATCCACCCGGCTTATTGAGGCAGGTTTTTCACTCAATAAGGCCGCGACGTTCCTTGAAGTGCCCGCCTCACAGCTTTGCACGTGGCGCAAGAAATACAATCAAGGCGGGGTGCAGGCGCTCAGGCCGATTTACGGGCGGCTATCCAAGAAACACCCCTCTGGAGCTACTGGATGCACCATAGGGTTTACCCTGAAACCATAACAATTATGAAACTGACACTATTTGGAACCAATATGAACGACGTTGAATGGACCGCGCCGGGAGAATTGAAATTGACCGGGCGGGAACGTGTAATGGCCGCTTTTGAACAGGCCAAGCCGGGCGCGCCTGGGCAACTGAATCTTACCAGCTCCACTACCACCGCTGCGCCGGTAACGCCATTGAGCGCCGCGCCGGGTGGTAAAACCGGGCGGGCACGCGTGGTGGCGGCTTTTGAGCGGGCCAGGCCGGGCACGTCTGCCAATGGCCAATTGCCTCCTGCCATCGCCACTGTTCCTGCACATACTATAACGCCATTGACCGCCGCGCCCAGTGGTAAAACCGGGCGGGCACGCGTGGTGGCAGCTTTTGAGCGAGCCAGGCCGGCCACGTCTGCCAATAGCCATTTGGCTACCGCGCTCGCCACTGTTCCCGCTCCGACTGTGAAACCACTGAATGCAACTATCAATAATGCTGCCAGCACGCGACGGGCAAAATTCCAGGCACTGAATGAAAAGATGATTGCACGCCAGAGAGCCAAACCGGGCGGGTGGACGCCTGCCGAGATGCGGCAATGGGAAGAGGAACGGAATGCCATTTTAGCGTCCACGGAAGGCGAGGCTTGCTAAAATGCGATATAGCAAGCCGGAACACTGAAAGCGGTGTTTGTGCGGTTTGCCCTTAAAAACCTTCCCTACCCCTATGCGAAGTGCGGCGAGAGGGCTTAAAAAACAGAATATGAATGCTGAAATTGAAAAGGGGCTTATTGAGCGACTGGCAGCAGAGCCAAGCCAAGGCGAGCGGTTGGCGCGTACTGTGTGCGATAGGTTGCTTGAATGTGAAAGCAATTTGCGCAAGGCAGTGTCGCTATTGGAGAAAAAGAACAGGAAGGGACGGAAATCGCGCGAGCTTCTAAGGTTGCTCACTATAACATGTGGTGATTTTGAATCTCTACAGAGTAAATTGGGCGCATTTACAGACCTTCCAGATGATCCAGTTCTCGCTGCCAGGAGAAGCCTTTGCCGCTAAGTTATGACCTCATGCCCGGTAACATCGAACTGCATTGATCTAGCCCCGCTGGCGAGCCGGTTGGATTCCCTGCCGATTTACCAGCGGCCCACCCCGGATGAATTGGCCTGCATTTGGCGGGTTGCCGTTGAATTGTTGCATGATGCCATTGCTGATGGTGTGCCTGAAAAATCCGCAAAGGCTGAAATTGCGAGCCGTCTTGTCTCTCACCCTATTGGATTCTCTAAAAGCGAGTCAGCCCTGATCCGTAACCTTGAGCGGAAATATAATCGTTGGGCGGAACGAGGCCATCTTGCCGACCAGCGCCGCCAGGCCAACAAATCCAAACGCGCCCCAAAGCTGTCACAATCTGACAAAGATACTTTGATCGCGGCTGCTGTGTTCCAACATGGTGGACGGGTGGATTCCGCCTGGGTGGAGTGTTTAAGTAACAAAAAACTTAGCCTGGAAATTTGCGAACGGTATTCCCTTCCTGACCAGCGCCGCCCACAGTGCCCACGAAGCATCAGGAGTCAAATACAGCATGATGTTAGGTTGGTAATTCCACAGTACCGAAGCCCACGCCATGCCAAACTTAATGCGGCGTTTAGAAAACGGGATTGGGACGCAGTATCTGCTGGCGACTGGTATTCAAGCGATGATATTACCCTGCCAGTGTATTACTATCTGCCAGATGGGAATGGCTGGTATCAGTTGACCCGTGGGCAATTCCTGCCGCTGATTGATGTGAAGTCCAAGCGGATTTTTGATTTTGTGCTGATTGATGGCAAGGCATACAACGCCTTTGCAATTCGGTCTCTGATAACGCGCGTCTGCAAACAGTACGGGATGCCCCGAGACGGGTTCCATTTTGAGTGCGGTATCTGGAAGAAATCCAAGCTGCTTGGTGGTGCCAGTAGAATTTCAAATACGGAAATTGAGGAAAATTTTGCGCAGCGCTGTAGTATCCGCATCATGCATTCCATACCTGGAAATGCCAGGGCAAAAGTCGTTGAAAATGTATCCGGACTGCTACAGAATTTAATGGAGGGCGAGCCTGGATATGTTGGGCGGGATGAAATAAACGAGAAATTTGAGCGGGTGCAGGCGGCAAAGCTGGAAGTTGAATCCCGCCGAAAAACGCCATGGGAAGCGGGTTTTATGTCAGCGGAGCAATGGATTTCACGGCTTGAGGAAATCTGCTGCCAGTATAACTCCAAACCACAAAATAGCGAGGTGATTGGTTCTTCTTGGATGTCGCCGGATGAGGCATGGGAAAAACGACAACGGATAAATACTTCCGGGCAGGTTGTGCCACTGGTGAAGTTGCCTATTGAAATGCAATACTTGCTCACGTCTCACTGTGAAACTCGCCTTGTTACCCGTAATGGGATTACATTCACTATCGGAAAAGAAACCTACAACTACAAGGATGAGCAAACTGGCGCGTTGCAAGGTCAACATGTGATAACCTGGTTTGACCCAAGCAGCCCGTCGGAACTGTGCATTACCGATATGAAAAAAGAAAATCCGATGGTAATTCCGCGTAGCATTTCAATTCCTGCCTATGATGCCACGTCTGAACAAATGGAAGCGGCATCCAAGTCCGTTTCGGATCATACAAAATACCCAAGGGCGCGCTATTCAGAATTGAAGCCAAAGTACATGCCTCCGGCGCGGGCCGTCACGGTAGATGCAGCGACGCTCGAACGGGCACGCCAAATGGATGAACAGAAAGCCAAGTCATCCATCCGAAACCGCCATCAATTCGGTGGCCGTGAAATCCAGCCTGCCATGATTGGACAGCTTGATCCGATCGTTGCAAAATTCATGAGGGGTGATACATGAGCAATACTCGCCATGCCGCGCCAGGCGCTCCGCTCCGCCAGGAACGGTTTGCCTCCAGCTATGAACCAAATTTGTTGGCAAATTTGGTTGCCAAACGCTGTGCTGTCATTGATCCGCCATCCGATAGGGTGCCGATTTGGTTTTTACAAAGCCTCTCAATGATTCCGGGTGGATTGGGAGAAGCTGTCTGCGAGATATTAAAGGCAAACCCATTAACAGAATGGCGGGCCGTCCATGAGCGCGGATTTAGTTTTGATGTTAAAAAAGATTTGGAAAGGGCGCTGCGCAGTTTGTGCCTTGATCCTAATTACCCTTTGACGGAAATTTGGGAAGCTGCTGGACTCTATAGACAGGCGATGGTAGACGGCTTGGCGGACACGCCACAAACACAGGTTACAATCCAAATTAAATCCGCCCTGGATTACACGTTAAACACGCGTTGCTTGAGTGTAATTGATGGGCAGTCTCGCATTGGTAAAACCTTTGCCGCAAAAGACTGGTGTGCTCATAGCGGAGGCATTGCCCGCTATGTTCAAGCGCCGAGTTCTAACGATGATATTTCATTTTTCCGAGCCGTTGGGCGGGCACTTGGGGTAAGCAATTCATTACAATTGAAGGCATCTGAAATCAGGGCAAGGGTAGAAGATGTTATAAAGTGCGGAGATATCATGCTGGTTATTGATGAGGCGCATTACCTATGGCCGCAGAGTTGGCAGAGATATGCTATGCCATCGCGCATTAACTGGCTTATGACTGAGGCTGTTAATTCTGGCGTGGCCGTTGCGCTGGTTACAACGCCCCAGTTTCACGTTTTTCAAAGGAAGGTAGAGAAATTGACCGGCTGGAACTCCGAACAGTTTATAGGGAGAATTGGACACCTGGAACGGCTTCCAGAAACATTATCACTTGATGATCTGCTATCCGTCGCCCGTTATGTTTTCCCTGAGGGAGATGATTTGACCTGGGAAGTTCTAAGCCGGTTGGTCAAGAAATCCCCCACGCGGCTTGCTGGTATAGATACGATTGTGAAGCGGGCCAGGTGGTTTGCCAGCCAGGAAGGACGACAGAAAGCCTCCCCTGCTGATCTGCGGCGGGTAATTAGTGAAAAAACGCCAGTTTCGGCAGGTCAATCAGATAAGCGGCCAGAGGAAACCAATTTTACAAGTGCGCCGCGCCATCGTCGCGGAACGGCTGCCGCGTTCACGCCTGATGAATCAACAGCATCAGCCAGCGTGGCTCATATAGATCGGATCGGCGCACTTGTAGATACATAGCGCCAGACATAAGTTTGGCTTATTGCGCGCGCCACCTACGGGAATGGCGCGCGATTTTTGTTGTCTAAAATAAGGGGTCGTTTTTACGCTTCAAGACAAGTGACTGGAAACGCC
>JBAXGN010000284.1 GCA_037139415.1 Verrucomicrobiota bacterium
GCCGGACAATCATGACGCTTGTGATCAAATTCATCGCAGGGAACATATAAGGGTGAGGCAATTTCCCATGGGCCTCAAACTCGACACATGCATTTCATTTGCCAAAACCATGGTCTTCGGTGTAGGGTTGGCTCATTATTGGTATCCGGATAAACAAAATAGAAAACTAACGTGTAAAGCGGAGCGGTTTGAAGTCAACCCTTCGCGACGATAACTGGACATGATTGGACAGCTTACATCTGGCGAAGAGGAGCAGTTGCGGCAAACCATCGAGATGTTCGAGGTGATTACGGAGTCGCAGCCGCAGGATGTGCAATCCCTTGAAATCCTCAAGGAAGCCTACGTCAAGCTGAGCAAGGAGGCGGAGGCAACCCGCACCTCCAAGCGCATTGCCCAGGCGTACATGCAGTTGGGCCAATTATCCTCGGCCATTCTAGAATATGAGACCATCCTGCAATCGCATCCGGAAGATCCGGATGTCCAAAAGGCATTGCAGGACATTGAAAACAAGGCCACCAGCCTGAACATGCGACCGGGGGAAATGGAGTTACCCAAACCCCCGCCCCCACCCACCCAGAAACCCGGTGAACCCAGAGGTTCCACCCCCACCATTCTTGATGACGGACGGCAATCCATGTACAAGATTTTCGTGGATTCCAAATTCATCTCGGCGGGCGATTTCGATCTATGCTGGGTAACCCCGCCATTACATGCCGCGCCCGGCAAAGTGATCGAACCCTTCCTCCAGGTGTTGAACGATAAAAACATCAAGACCCTGGATCTGTCCTTGAAACTGTTGTGTGAGCGCGCCCGGCTGGGTTACATGCCCATGGATCGCTACGACGTGGATGTGGAACTCGCACGCTCGTTCCCCCGGGACACCTGCCAGCGCTGGTGCGTACTGCCGTTCGATAAGATGAGCAAATCCGTCATGATCGCCACCGCCAATCCGTTCAATCAGCAGGCCGCCAAGGAAATTGCTGAGGCAACCAAAAACCGGGTCATCTGGTACCTGGCCTCGCCGGCGGATATGATTAAAACCCTGAAGAAGATTTTCCGGTAAACGCTTATGCCTCCTGTCAAATCATTTGGTGAACGCATTGCCGACGCCCTGATCGAAGACGGCGTCCTGACGGGCGAAACGTTGCAGGACCTGCTGCAAAAGCAGAAGACCGCCGGAAAAAAACTGGTGGACCTCATCATGGAGAAAGCTCTGGTCACGGAGCCTGACATGGTGCTGGCCATCGGACGCGTGCTGAATACTCCGCCCGTGAACCTGGCGCGGGTTGGTATCCATCCAGAAGTAGCCGAATTGGTACCCCAAGACATCGCCACCAACCATAAGGTGTTGCCCGTGTCACGGCTGGGCAACCGGTTGTTCCTGGCCATGGTGGACCCGCTGAACGTGTTGGCGCTGGATGACGTCAAGCGCATCACCAAGCTCGAAATTTCACCGATGATCGCCTCGGAAAAGGCGATTCTGGACAAGCTCAATAATCTGGAGTCATCGCGCGGTACCTCCTTGAGCCAGATCACCGAGGAAGTGTCCAAGGGCATGGACGCAGAAGTCGCGGAAGATGCCGACTCGCTCGAAGTAACCAAGGAAAGCACTGAACAACTCAATTTGGACGAGGCGGCCTCGGTGGCCGGGGAAGCCCCGGTCATCAAACTGGCCAACACCATCCTCGTACAGGCCATCCGCGACCGTGCCAGTGATATTCACATCGAGCCTTACGAAAAGACCGTCAAATTGCGGTACCGCACGGATGGCGCGCTGATGAACATGCCGGAGATTGACAAGCGCATGCAGGTGCCACTGGTCTCGCGCCTCAAGATCATGAGTAACCTCGACATCGCCGAACGCCGCCTGCCGCAGGACGGACGTATGCGCGTCAAGGTGGGCGGTCGCGATATTGACTTGCGCGTGTCGTTCCTCCCGGTGGTGTACGGTGAAAAATGCGTCATGCGCGTGCTCGATAAATCCAACTTGTCCGCCAGCATGGACAAACTGGGGTTGGACCCGGAGAGCTTCCGGCGTTTGAAAGCCGCCGTGGACTCCCCGCACGGGCTGATTCTGGTCACCGGCCCCACCGGCTCTGGTAAAACCACCACCCTGTATTCTTGTTTGAACGAACTGAACAGCCCCGAATACAACATCATCACGGTGGAAGACCCGGTGGAATTCCAAATCCCCGGCATCAACCAGGTGCCCGTGAAGAAGGAAATCGGGCTGACCTTCGCGGCGGCGCTTCGCTCCATCCTGCGCCAGGACCCGGACATCGTGATGATCGGGGAAATTCGCGACGAGGAGACGGCGGAAATTGCGGTGGAAGCCGCGTTGACCGGTCACCAGGTGTTGAGCACCATGCACTGCAATGACGCTCCCGGCGCCATCGCGCGCCTGGATGACATGGGCATTGCGCCATTCCTGATTTCCTCTGCCGTGTGCCTCTCCTGCGCGCAGCGCCTCATGCGCCGCATCTGCAACTCCTGCAAAGAGGAAGTGCAATACCCGCCGAAGATGTTCCAGGATTTGAATATCAACCCCAGCATGTTTGAGGGTGTCAAACTGCACCGTGGGCGCGGCTGTGAACGGTGCAAAAACAGCGGGTATGCGGGCCGTGCTGCCATTATCGAAATTATGACCATCACCGATGAAATTCGCAAAATGGTCATCAAGCGCGCCAGCGCGATGGAAATTGGTAAAGTGGCAGTAGAACAAGGCATGAAAACGTTGCGCATGGTCGCCCTGGACAAAGCGCGCGAAGGTATTACCACCCTCGAACAAACCCTGGTCGTTACCGCCGGCGCATAAACCAAGCGCGTCGTTCCATTATGTTAATCCGATGGAGTGTGCTGGTCGCTCTGCTGGGAGCGATCATGATCGGACGGTCACAGACAGTAACTCTCGGCATTGAAGCGGAGGATTTCCAATTCCCCGGCGATTGGCAGGCGTCGTACAACCCCAAAGGGCACTCCGGGTTGTCCGCGTTGGTATTCTCGCCGGGCGCAGGGAAGCTGCCCGCCGTGACGGCGCTCCAAATACCCAAGGCCGGAAAATATTGGCTCTGGGTGCGCGCGGTGGATTTTCCGGATCAAATGCCTGGCACGCGCCTGTTTGTGGTGTCGGTGGGCGGGCGCAAGACGTCCGACACATTTGGGCATTCCGGCAAACCCGGCTACACGTGGGAGCCGGGCGGGACCTTCGAGTTGCCCGCCAGCCCGGTGCTGCTGGGTCTTCATGAAATTGGCAAACCGTATGCGCGCTGTGACGCCGTCCTGTTGACGACGGATGGCTCCTTTACGCCGACGTTGCCGCTCGGTCGCGAGAAACATCCCCGCGTCAAACCGCTGCCGCTGGCATTGCCCACGGATGCAGACCCGCTGTTCGCTCCACCCATACAGATGGCCAATGCCGCGCCACTGGCCACCTTGGAAAATGAGCGGGTGCGCATTCAATTTCTATCGGGCCAGTTGCAAGGACGTTCGGCGGTGGTTTCGCGTTTCGCGGTGAAATCCGGGGCGGCCTGGCAATCGCTGGAGGCTACTGTTCCCGTGGATGAGACGTATGCGGTCGTGGCCGCCACCACCAGTGCATCACTGGAATTCAACGGGTTTTTCCCGGCGTGGAAGGGCGGGCCCAAGCGTTCTGTTACCGTGGTGGCCGGAGGCGTGAAAATGCAGACGGCGCAGTTTAATGGCGGCTCGGTATGGGATGCGGGGGAGTCGTTGCGGTTCACGCCCAAAACGGCGGAACTGCGGGATGGAGCGGTGCGCGTGACGTTTCATCCCTCACCGGCGGGCGAATTGCAGGCGGAGTGGCAGTTGCGCCCGGGGGAACGGACGGCGCGCATCAAACTCTCCTTCCGTCCAGCCAGGGATGGTCAATACGCGCTCGGGTATCACCCCGGGTTCCGCAAGCCGTTGGCCGAGGTGGAGGAACTGTGCCTGCCGATGATGTGGAATCGCAAACGCCTGCCTGCCCATCCGGTGACCTTGCTTGATCCGTTCACGCCCACGCCCGTTGCCTTGGCGCAGTCTGCCGGGCCAACCACGTGGGGTGTGTGCGAGGACCCATCGGAAATCCCGTTCGCGTGGCCGCAGCGCAGCCAGCCGAATTGCGGGTTGATGATCCGCGATCTGGCCGGGCAAGTGCAGCCCTCGATTTATGGGCCGATCCCAGGTACCACCAAAGCGAAGACCAAAGCCGGGAGTTCCGTGACGTTTAGTCTGCGGGCCTTCGCGGTGGCGGGGGATTGGTATGCCGGGTTCCGGCTGGCGGCGGATGAAGTGTTTGCCTGGCGCGATTATCGTTCAAACGTCGGCACCTCCCTCACCGAGGCTGCGTTGAATATGGTGGATTTGATTATGGACGACAACTACGGCGGCTGGTGGAAGCGCGCGCAAGGCCCGTATCAGATCGAGACGCTCAATGGTGTCACCCATTCCTCTCCCTTGACGTATCTCTCGCTCTATTGGCTTACCGGAGATCGCGAGCTGTATCAGCGCCGTGCCTTGCCTGCGATGGAGTTTGCCCTGTCGCGGACGCAGGCCCACTTTTCGCCCGAGCCCGATCACACCGGCGAATCGTATCCCGCCGGGGGAATGGATGGCCCCATGCGCATTTTCGGCACCACCACCTATGGCGGCTTCTGGGAAGCCACGCGCCGTCTGACGCCCGCGTTTCGCGATGCTGCTCTGCCTGCCGATGGCGGAGTTAAGATCACGCGCGGCTATTGTCATGGCGAGGAATTCGAGGAATGGCTGGCGCGTCACCTTTTAACTGGCGACGACGCTGCACTGCAAAAGGCCCGCGCACTCGCGGATGCGTATCTGGAAAAACACGTGCGCACGGCGTCCACTGTGGAGATCAGCCCGCAGCCGTTTTATAACATCAGCTTCGTGCCGGATTGGGAGGGACTGCTGCGCATGTACGAAGTTACCCGCGATCAAAAATATCTGGATGGCGCAGCATTCGGCGCGCGGCAATTGATGTTGAGTGTCTGGACCCAGCCGGCTATTCCCGCCGGGCAGACCACGATTCATCCCGGCGGGGAATTCACCGCCTCCAGCCCGGCGCATATCTGGTGGAAGGGCTCGGACCAATTCCGGCTTGGTTGGCCTCGGAAGAAGGGCGATGTGCCTGAGAAACAGGTGCCGGCTTGGATTCCTTCCAACGTGGGGCTGGGCTTCGAGCAACCCGTTACCTACAACCGCCACGACAGCGGCGGCGCCATCATCTATCAATCCGCCTGGGCACCGAACTTCCTGCGCCTGGCAGCCTACACCGGCGATGCAATATTTGAAACCTACGCCCGCAACACCACGCTTGGGCGTTGGGCAAATTATCCCGGCTACTACGTCGTCGGGCTGACCGATATGCCGCTCAATCCGCGCTACCCGTACACCGGGCCGGACCTTGGCTGCATTTACTATCACCACGTCGCGCCGCATCTGGCTTGGACCATTGATTACCTCGTCGCCGAGGCGGGCTTGAAATCCGGCGGACAAATTCAATTCCCGTCTCAGCGGCAGCACGGTTATGCCTGGTTCGATGCGCGCGTCTATGGCCACGCGCCGGGCACGGTGCTGGATGTCAAGGATGCCTGGCTCTGGTTCAAACGCGGCCTCATCACGCTGGATAATCCCGCATTCAATTACCTGACCGCCCATACCCGCGATCAATTCCTCGTGATTCTGATGAATGAAAATCGCAGTACGGAAAAGGCTTCCTTGAAGTTGAACGAGCAGGCCATTGGCCTCAACCCCTCCCTGAAGAATGTCTGCGCCGTGACCTTGTTTGAAGCAGGTAAGTCCGCGCCGTCAACGCCCGCGACCTTCGATGCCAAAACTGGCCGGTTTACGTTGGAAATTCCGGGACGTGCCTTGGCCGTATTGACCTTCAACGGCGCGCATCCGCAAGTGTCCGGGCATACGTTGACGGCGGTTGCGAATTCGTCTGCCGCCGCCCGCACCAGCCTGACGCTCAAGACCGAACTTGCCGTCGTGGAACTACGCGCAGCAGCCATCCAAGTGCGGCCTGAGGATTGGGATGCGTATGTCTGGCTGACCGCCTTCCCCAAACAGGTCCGGCGCGCCACGTTGCACTACCGTACCGGCGGCGATTGGAAACAGATGCAGGTCGCCGAATACCCCTTTGAATTCTCCATCCCCGTCGCCAACTCCGCCACCCCCTGCCAATTCCGGGTGGACATGGAAACCCCCGACGGCAAAAAAGTCACCACCCCGGAAGTGGTGCTGGAAGCAACTAAGTAGATAAGCGGACATCATCACATGAGTTTGAGTTGTTGTTCGATGTAGGTGAGGGTTTCCGGTCGGATGCCGGCGTTGGGATCGGGAAATACCGGGCGTTGCGCAACGGTAGCGTCGGGGATAGCGGCTTTGGCCAGGTATTTGACCCAGAGTTCAAAGTACTTGAGAAGCATCGTGGGTGAGGGGGAAGGTTGGAGGATGAAATCCAAGAGGCGGAGTTTAAGGTGATCGAGAAACAGGGCATTGAAGTCCTGCGGCAAGGGTTTGGCACGTAAAAGATTGAGGGCGGATTCGGCGCGATCACGGAGGGCGACCAGTTTGGTGATGCTGGATTGCGCGGTGCAGGCAGCGGTCCGGTGGAGAACACGGATGATGCGGCGGACGTTGCGGCGAATGGTGGAGCGGAGCATTTGGGGAAGTGACCAGTTATCAGTTATCAGAGTGACCTTCATATTTCAGCCCCTCAGACACCGATGGTGTCGGAAGAAGAAAGTTACTTGGAAGATGGGACGAATGGGACCGAAGGGAGCGATGAGCCAAGCAAAAGGCCAAGCATTGCAAATTGAAAATTGTAGAAATCATAATTTCAGAATTGTGATGTTTTTGGTGCGCCAAGCAAGTCCGGTGCATCTAACTGAA
>JBAXGN010000285.1 GCA_037139415.1 Verrucomicrobiota bacterium
GAAATTGACAGAGCACGGCGAAAAAGGCAACTTTTATTTGCGGATAAGCACTTAAGAGAGCAGCAGAACAGCCGTTGAAAGACATTCTGGCCATCGACAAGATCGAGGTCATTCTTGGTGCATGTCACGTTGGCAAGACAACTTTGGTGGAACACGTTTTGGCGAGGCAGCCAGCGGTGTTCCTTAATTTCGATGTCGAGGTGGACAAGGCTCGGTTCCAAGCCGCCGCCGCTTTGTAGCCAAGCGATGGGCTGCGTTCACTCGGCAACCCGGCGGTGTTGGTGATTGACGAAGCGCAGCGGCTGCCTGAGACCTCCCGGATCATCAAGGGCTGGCATGAAGCGCGGCTGCCCGCAAAGTTCCTCCTGCTTGGCTCCGCTTCGCTGGTTTTGCTTGATCAGGCGGCAGAGAGTCTCACCGGCCGCAACCGGAAGCTGGTTTTGCCACCGCTGCTGTTTTCCGAAACGTTGGGCACTCAGACTTGGGCCAGCGCCGGTGTCGCCCCCAGCACTTGTGTCAGCACTTCGCGCCGCAATTGCGGTCCTTCCTGATGCAGCGGCTGAGTTTCGGCAGCTACCCCGAAATTGTGACGAGCGACCAACCCACGCGCTTGCTGCGCGAATTGAGTTCCGATTACCTCTGGAAGGACGTGCTTCAGGCCGGGCTGGTCAAGACGCCGGATCTCATCAAGCGATTGCTACTGCTGCTGGCCCACCAGGCGGGGGCGGAAGTGTCGGTGAACGAGCTGGCGACCCAGCTCCAAATGGCGCCGACGACGGTGGATCGCTACCTGGACTTGCTGGAGCAGACATTCGTGATTTTCAGGCTCCCCTCCTTCAGCACCAATCCCCGCAAGGAAATCGCCAAGAGCCAGAAAGTGTTTTTCTGGGATACCGGCATCCGTAACGCATTGCTCAATGCGTATTCGACGGAGGAATTCCGGCCCGACATCGGCGCGTTATGGGAGAATTGGGGCATCGCCGAGGTGGCCAAGCACAACGCCCTGCTCGGTTCGCCGGCGGAGCTGTTCTTCTGGCGCACGCGGGCGCAGTCCGAGGTGGACCTGGTCGTCAAACAAGAACGGTCTGCGGGCATTTGAAATTAAATGGTCAGCTCGCCGTGCCTCCGGTCGGGCTTTCCGCGATGCTTATGGCGTGGAGGTTGAATCCATCCACTCGGATAATCCGTTCGCGGTGGACCTCTTTAAGATTTGACCCAATCGGAGGTCAGAGCGGATGGGATCGCGCGGACCTCGACCCGATCCGCAGCGGGCAGGCGGGACGAAACGTGGTTGCCTGCATTTCCCTCGGCGAGGCGGAAAACTAGCGGAGTTTACGGTTGAAGAAACGGGCGGGCGGGCGCGTCCAACAGGTACACACACTCATTGATACGCGTGTGGACACTATGAATTTTTTCCGGCGATATCAGTTTGTATTTTTATTTTTGGCGGTGCTGGTTTTTTGCGGCGTGATGGTGTTGCGGCAGGTCATCGCCAATCAAAGCCGGCACGTGGAATTGCGCGAGGCATTCATCCTGCTGCATGCGCGCGGTTATACGAATGAAGCCCAGCGGCTCTACCAACATTTGTTGGCGGATATTCCCAAGCTGGCCAACAAAGCGCTCATGGACGACTTTCAACGGACGGTCATTCTGGTGGATCCTTCGATCCGCCAGCCGGAGAACCTGATTTGGGATTATCACTGGACGATTAGCAACGAGTTGGAAAAGCGTTCGGAGAGCACGCTGCGCAATGCGCTGCGGCTGGCTGGAGAAATTAAATAGAAGCATTGACAACCGCCTGAAATTATCATAGGTTTACGAAAAGTTTAATCCGAAAAGGACAAACATGTTATTGATACGTATCGCGTTAGGCCTGGCCATCATTGTAGGGGTGGTCGCCTCCTATATTGGTTTCCAGGAAGTCAAACCTAAGGTCGTGACGCTCCAGGAAGATTACAGCAAAGAGCAAAAGGCCCATAAAGCCACTCAAAGTGCCAAGAAAAAGGTGGAAGGCGAATTGACCACCACCCAAGGTGAGCTTAAGAAAGAACAGGAAGCGCACGAAGGCACCAAGAATCAGCTCTCCGCCGCCAACACCGCCAAAGCCGAGGCGGAAAAGCGGGTCGCCGGTCTTCAGGATGACGTTGCCAAAGCCAAAGCGGAACGCGGGAGCGCGTTGCAAGAGTTGGCTGCGTGGAAGGCCTTGGGCATTCCGGTGGAGAAAATCAAGGAGACCATGGCGTCGCTCGAAACCTTTAAGACCCAAGTGGATTCATACATGGCCATCAGCAATCAGTTGGTGCTGGTGATCGCCAAGAAGGATGCGCAGATCGCCGACCTGATCCGCCCGACGGATGATGATCCGGAACGCGGCGTGCCGATGCTGGGCCCCATCAAGGGCAAGGTAATGCTCGTGGATCCGAAGTGGCAATTTGTTGTGCTGGATGTCGGCGCGAAAAACGGCGTTGTGCCCAACGGTGTGCTGCGCGTGGGCCGTGACGGCAAATTGATTTCCAAAGTCAAGATTCGTGACGTCAAAGAAGATACTTGCGTTGCCTACATCATGAAAGGGTGGAACCTCACCCCGGTGGTGGAAGGCGATGCGGTGGTGTATTAATGAATACCATGCGTCATTTAGTTCGGGGAGTGAGCTGGATGCTCCTGGCTATGGCAGCTCTGCTGGCAGCGGGGTGTGGCACGGTGGAAGGGGATGCCCATCGCAATACCGCCGAGCGGCCATGGAATAACCCGAAGAGTTGGGAAACCGGCCTACCAAGCACCATCAACGAAGGCCGTTGATAAGCAGTGGCTTAGGTACGGAATTTCCAACGCGTCGCGTTTTGGCTGATCACGCCAAGATGTGGTATGGGGTCGGTGCGTTCCGGGCATCTGCTTCATAATATTTTTACCATCATGCGCAAGCTGCATCATTTATTAGCCGCCTTCGTTGTTTTGTCGTTTCCAGTCAAAGCAGACAACTGGCCGCAATGGCGCGGCCCCAACTTTAACGGCTCAACCAGCGAAAAGGGACTGCCCGCGCAATGGAGTCAGACGGAAGGAGTCCGCTGGGCCACGGACATGCCGGGGCCTTCGGCAGCCACGCCGATCGTATGGGAGGACCGGGTTTTCACCACTGCCGCCATCAAAAGCACGCAAAAATTGGTTGGCTTGGCCTTGGACCGCAAGACGGGCAAAATCCTTTGGGAACGCGATGCCGGTCTTGGCTATGGCAAGGATGACCAAAGCACGTATGCCACCGCTTCACCGCTCACAGATGGCCGGTTGGTCTGGTTCTTCTTTGGATCAGGGGATCTGGCCGCATTTGATCTGGCGGGGAACCAGGTTTGGGCACGCAACCTTCAGAAGGACTACGGTGCCTTCGCGTTTCTATGGACTTTTTCTTCCTCCCCGTTACTTTACAACGGAAAATTGTATGTGCAGGTGTTACAGCGGGATGTACCGGTGAATGGGCGCGGACGCACCGATGGCCAGAATGATTCGTATCTGCTCGCGCTCGATCCCCAGACCGGTAAGGAACTGTGGCGAGTGGTGCGCCCCACCGAAGCAGTGGGCGAATCTCGCGAGGCATTCAGTACGCCCATCCCCTGCCTGTTCCAAGGGCGCGCGGAAATCCTGATCTTGGGCGGGGACCTCCTCAGCGGCCACCATCCCGATACCGGCAAGGAACTGTGGCGCTGGGGCACTTGGAATCCCACGCACATTCAAAGCTGGCGGTTGGTGCCATCCCCGGTGATTGGCGGCGGAGTGGCGCTGGCGTGCGCACCCAAGGATGGCCCCATCTGTGCGGTCAAACTCGGTGGCAACGGGGTCATGCCCGATGCCTCGATAGCCTGGAAAGTGGATGACCGCGAATTGACCACGGATGTGGCGACGCCCCTGTTGTACGAAGGGAAGTTTTACGTGGCAAACACCAAGAAACGCCTGCTCTTCTGTGTGGAGCCAGCCACGGGCAAGGTACTTTGGCGCGGCGCGCTGGAGGGTAAAACGGTGTTTGATGCCTCGCCCACCGGCGCCGATGGAAAAATCTACCTGATGAATCACAACGGCGATGTCTCCGTCGTGAAGGCCGATCCCGCGGAATTCAAACTGCTGGCCTCGATCCCCATGGACGACAGCCCCATGGATCGGAGCAAAAAAAACCGCGCCAGCGTGGCCGCCGCGCAAGGCAGCCTGTTCATTCGCACCCTCGCCAAACTGTATTGCGTGGGCAAATAATCCGGTCGGAAAAAGATAGTAAGTCATTTCCCGCTGGATGAGCCTTATTCCAAATCGCTATCAAGATGAGACTAATTCGCTGGTCTTTTGAGCTGCTGGCTTCGTTGCTCGCTCGTTACAGACCGCTGCGGGTATGCGCCTCGCTCGCGTCTCGCCAGCCGCCCAAAATCCTGCCCGCCTTAGTCGCAGCTTGAAAGCTCATTGGAATTACTTGCGGAACAGGCTCTTGAGGTTTTTGCCGACGTTCTCCACGGTGTCCTTGCCGAGTTTGCCGCCACCGGCAACGGAATCGGTAACCGCTTTCAAGACGCCCCTGGAAATTTCGGCAAATATCTGTTTGGAAGCCTCTGCCACCGTAGCGCCGTTATTATCGGTGCCGATATCCTTCATGTGAATATCCGGCATCGTGAGCGTCATCGTCTTGTTGGCCAAACCGGTGAGGTTCACGTTCACCTTGACCCCCTTGATGGTGAGATCGTGAATCTTGATTTTCTTCGACGCACCCGTTGCTTTTTCCTTGGGTTGATCAGCCGGTTTATTGGCCGCACCCGTAGCCGCCTCCACATTTTTCATCAGCGTGTCAAAATTGTTGGCACCCAGCGGATTCCCCTCAAACGTGATCTCGGGATTGATGAGGATCAATTCGTTCACCACGATGACCTCCTTCAGCAGAGACCCCACCTCGACCGCGACTTTCATTTCCCCAACCTGCATGACGGAAGGTGCTGCAAAGCCCTGCGGATTACCCACCACAAAATCCTTCAACTTGCTGCTGCCGGAAAAAATGGACAGGTTCACTGCGCCGAGTTTAACATCGGTTTTGGTAATCTGCGGCCCTACGGTTTCCACACCTTTCTTCACGATGGAATCGAGGAAGATCATCGTGACAACCATACCAAGCATAACCAGTACGCCAATAACGGCTCCAATAACCAATAATTTCTTTTTCATCAGTTCTATTTTGTTGTGTCTAGTTTGAGATAAACATATCTTCCCGTAACCCCAAAGACCCAAGTAGTATCGCACAGGTTTGGAGTTGGTGCAATCCTCTCATCGGCCTCGGGTTTGCCCTCACCAACTCCGCACGGCGTCCATAAAGGCGCGGACATTTTCCGTGGTGACCCCCATGGGCATGCCGCCGGCGCAGGAAAGAACCAAACGGGAATGGTCCGGGTTATCGGCCAGCAATTTCCGGACGGCGGTACGCACTTGCACAGGCGTTCCTTGCGCGAGCACATCCCGGGGCGGGATATTCCCGAGAATGGTCAGGCGATTACCGCAGAGCGCCCGCATCTCGGCGAGCGGGGTCTGGATGCCGGGGTTATACAGGTTAATGCCGAGAGCCGGATAGTGTTTGATGGATTTGGCGCACGGCGCGTCATTATGGAAGAATTTCACTTTTACATCCGTGGCATACAGTTCCTGAAGGTAGGGGAAACCAAATTCCAGGAAATCTTTTTCGCCCATGAACCCAACGATGTCATCCAACATCAGGATGCCATCCACGGTGGGGATCGTCTCCCGTTGCAGGGCGTGCCATTGTTTCAGGAAATCCGTGATGACCCGCAGCATTTTGTGAACCAGTTCCGGCTCGGTTTTCAGCGCCATGAGGAACTCCGTGGTGCCCATCAGAAAGGTGGCCACATTCAAGGGACCGCGTGACACCGAGAATCGAATCTGGTGCCCCAAGTCTTCCATGCGCGGGCGCGCCCACTTGAGGCGGTTGAGCATGAACGGCAACCAGCCATCCGTGCGCACATCCGGCAGCTTAAGGTCGCCCATCTGCGCGTCGGTTTGGATGATCTTATCGGCAAAAGGAAATTCGTTGGGAGGAAAACTGCACTTGGAACCAAAGGCGGAAGGCTCGGTACACATGCCGAATTCGGACCAAAATCCCGGCAGGAACCAGGCTTCGGGAAACATCTCGATTGCCTTGAGGTTGGCTTCAAACCAAAGGGTTTCACTGGATAGATATTCGGCAATTTGCACGCCATGCCATCCCGGTAACCAGGGGCAATCAACGATGAAGCCGGTAGGGAGAGGAGCTAACGTTTCGCCCCGTAACACCGCCAGCAATTGGTTCCATTGTGAGTCAGTCATAAAATAATCACGATCTTCAATCGCCCGGCGGAATGGGTACAGCAAGGTGATGGCAAATGGAGCGGGCCAGAAACTTTTTAATCTCACTGTGCCGAGGGATAGCTTCCTTCCGGCCCGTTTGTGGATTGCTCCAGATTGAGTGACTGGCCCCTTCGCGCACGGGCATACATCCATGCTCTTGGAGATGACGGAGGAGCACCCGGCGTTTCATGCCAGCAGCAGTTCAGTCGTTTCCGCTTTGGGATCGAGGCGAAACACTTCCTCGCGTTCACTTTCCAGCAGGAGGCGAATCGCTTCACCAAGGTTATTCAGACATTCCTGCTTGGTTTCTCCCTGACCATTAGCCCCTGAAACTTCCAGGCAAGTCGCCCAGAAGCCGCCCTCTTCAGGTTCTCCGCGATGAACTATAGCAGTAAACTGCTTCATGCGTCTTAATATACTCATGCGGTCGCACAAGGAAAGTAAAATAAGCGGGCATTTCCACATCAGGGGTGTGTGACCGGAGAATAACCCAAAATTAAACCGCCTGTAGAAACAGGTAT
>JBAXGN010000286.1 GCA_037139415.1 Verrucomicrobiota bacterium
GTCTCGCGGAATGGCTCGAAAAAGACAAGGTTTAACTTAACATAGTAATACTAGGAGTCCCGCCAAGTACGTGCGAGCCAATTCAAATGGTTCGTTGTTAAAGGTTCCGCCGTCCACGCATAGACTCGAATCCAAACCACCTGGAGGAGTGCTTAGAGTAGAGTGTAAAATGGCAACCTTGCCGGTTTTGCCTTTCTCCATCGGGAGAATTAGCGGGTCGCAACAATTCCATGGGCGCACCACATCGCGCGGGAGTAAACCAATCGGAAAAGCGCCGGTTGCCATGGCTGCCTGTGCCATGAGCATCCACTCCTTCGGCCAGCCATTTGCATTGCCAGCCGAAGCCGGACGAAGCGCAAGATCAATCAGGCTTTCATTGGGTAGCGGAGGAAGGAAAGTGTACGCATTGCCACCGTGACGGATGGCAAATCGCACCACATCTTCATGTTTTATCGCCGTATATCCATCCGGGGTGCCACCATTAAGATAGAACTGGTATGGCACGCCTTTGAGATTAGCGATGGTCACGGCGATGTGAACGACGTCCGCGAGATAAGGCCTGATCTTAGGAGAATTGGAAGCGGCCAAGGCCTCATGCCCCAATTCTGTGATGCGTCTGGAATTTAGCAAAGTTTGAACTTTGGCATCTTCAGCTTGTAAATCATCGGTTGTCAGGAAATTACAAATGTCGATGCCCTTAACCCACGTTCCATAAAGAGGATTTTCCGAAAAAGAGGGGCTGTTTCCTGATCGCGCGGGAACAATTGCACGATTCATGGCGGCCCCAAGAATCAACGCCGTCATCCCGCCGCCGGAAGCGCCAGACATGGCGCACAGGCGAACCTTGTGATCAGGAACTGTGAGAGGAGCATCGGTTTTAGCTTTTTCCCAGGCATCCAGCGCCTCCAATAAAAAATCGGCAACCCCGGCGATATAGGCACCTGCACTGACCGAACCCGCAAAACAGAGCCCTAACTCGAATGTTTTATTATCCGCCGGTGGGGGATCTCGGAAGAAGAAATCCTTGGGAAAGGGCTGCTTGTAATAGTTATCCAGCTCCTGTTTGGCTGTGTCTATATCCAGACTAAAGTTAGGATTGGAGTTTCCCATAAAATATTGGATTACTGGTTAAAACAATCGGCAGTTCGATCTATTGCGTCGCCATTTGGTCTTGAGGCAACGGTGTTGAGGGTTGACCACAGGAAATGAGTGAAAGCCCGAATCCATGAAAGCCTTGTGAGCACTACGTCTTCGTGTGTGTAATTCAGGCAATCCCACTCCTTGGCTGGCGGAACATATCCAGCAATATCATGAAACACTGAAGTGTCCATCTGCTTCATTGGCAGAAAATTAGATACCACTTTGCTTCAAACTCCCAACATCACCGACGGTAAGGACGTTAGTACATGTGCAAAGGGTTCTACAAGATTATTTTAGCATAAAAGGAAGTGCATTGGCGCAGCGCCGATCGGCATCTTCAGCGGAATTGCCACGACTGTGTTTACGTCTCCAAGTATCGGTTTTCCAACCTGTGGCTGACTGACCTCCATTGGTAGCTTCATCGGCTGGCTGTAGGTTTTGCGCGCCACCAGAGTCCTGGTTGAACCGACCGTATTTTCCATTGGTTCCAATCAAAACGCCGCTTTCGTCATCTCCGATGCCGGTTTTGAATACTTTTTTGGTTATTTTTGAAGATAAAGCAGCCCTTGGAAAATAAGTAGCTAGGGCACACTCAGCACACTGATGTAGGAAAAACCTCGGTAAAACAAGTGACGGAGAGAGGAAAATTCGAACCCACGAAAACCAGTTTCATCCTCTTTGATCAGTGGCAGTGGCATACCCGGTAAGGGGGTGTCTGCGCAGGTTTCACCCTCACATTGGCGTCTTCCGTTCTTCATGCCCAGCCACCAGACTGCCCGCAGAGCAGACTGGAGAATGAACGCAGGACAACATTTTGCATTTGTCTTGGCGGAAATAATACGTTAAATTACCGCCAAAAATAGTATGGGAAAGCACGCTCAATCTGTTGATAGTAGGATACTTGCCAGAATTTATGGTTTTGGTATGGGGGTGGTGTTTTATCCAGCAACCTTTCAGGACCTCGGTTCCCCAGACGCCATCCATAATGCGCTCGCGCGCCACACCAAGGCTGGAACCATCCGCCAACTCGCCCGTGGACTTTACGATTATCCGCGTAAAGACCCTCAGCTGGGCGTGCTGTCTCCTTCAGTTGACGCTATCGCTGATGCCATCAAGGGTCGCGACGCCGTGCGTATTCAACCGTCTGGTGCTTACGCTGCCAATCTCCTTGGGCTTTCGGACCAAGTTCCCATGCGGGTCGTCTTCGCAACGGATGGTTCCAGACGCAAGGTCAAAGTGGGCAATCTCCAAATCCTGCTGAAGCCTACCACCCCGCGAAACATGGCCATGGCTGGAAAAATCAGCGGTCTGATTACTCAGGCGTTGCAGCATTTAGGACAACGACACTTCACGGATGACATGTTGGCTACCCTGCGCCGTCGCCTCACCGTTGCCGATCAAAAACAACTCCTCAAGGATATCCACTACCCGCCAGCTTGGATTGCCGAAATCTTTCGGCGCCTGGTTACGGACGAAACCAAAACTTGAATCATGGACTCATACCTCCGGGCACCCCTCGCTCGTCGCCGCCGCTTTTGCGAAGAAGCACAATCAAGGTTGGGACTCCCGGCCGAAAGTATTGAGAAAGACTTTTGGGTTTGCTGGACATTGCGCGAACTTTTTGCTCTACCGCAATCCGGTTCGCTTCTTACCTTCAAGGGCGGCACCTCGCTGTCAAAAGGTTGGAAACTCATTCAACGCTTCTCTGAGGATATTGATGTGGTCATTGACCGTGACGCGCTCGGCTTCGGAGGCGAGCAGGCTCCCCAGCACCTCGGCATCAGCAACAAGGAACGCGACCGTCGGCTGGAAGCCCTGCGTTCTGCCTGCCAAAACCACATTCGCACCCTCCTCACTCCGGAATTGCGCGCCCGGTTTCATCGTGGCCTGGCTGATTCCACGTGGACCCTTGAGCATGATCCGGACGACAAGGACGCCCAAACGCTACTTTTTCGGTATCCTGCCATTTTTTCCGACAGCCGCTATCTGCGGCCAGTTGTCAAAATTGAACTCGGTGCTCGTTCCGATACCGAGCCGGTCGCGCAGCCACAAATCCAGCCCTACCTCTGCGAAGCACTGCCGCACGTCCTTGGTGACGGCAAGTTCACCGTCCGCACGGTAGCCCCAGAACGCACGTTTTGGGAAAAAGCCATGTTGCTCCACGAAGAAACCTATCGTAGCGGCACTGGACCCAAAGCAAGGTTAGCACGCCACTACTACGATCTGTATCGCCTCATTCAAGCCGGAGTGGGTCACCGCGCTGCGACCGATCGCGGCCTTTTCGACCGAGTAGCCACACATCGCGCGGTCTTTTTCCGGAAAAAGAAGGAGGCGCAAGAATCGCTCCGTCCTGGTTCGCTACGCCTCGTGCCCCCGCCAGAACAACTCGCCTTCTGGAAACAGGACTATGTCGCCATGGCGGAGGCAATGTTCTTTGGCGCTATCCCCGATTTCGACGAGATCCTGCGTGTCGTCGGAGAATTCCAGCAGCACTTCAACCAACTCCCGCCACCGGCCTGAGCAACGACAGCCGCGATGGGGTGGAGGTCGTAGCTTTGGCGCCCTACCATTCGAGGCGAGAGTTGGCATCCGGACCTTTTCAGGCCAAAATCGAGGCGAGAGTTGGCATCCGGACCTTTTCAGGCCAAAATCGAGGCGAGAGTTGGGATTCGACTTTTTTAGGCCAAAAAATGGCTAACAAAATGGCTAACAAACCATAGTGAAACAGGGTGAAAAATAGTGACACAAAAGTGTTGAATACTTCGTAGAAACAGGCTAATTTATACGCGTTGGTTGGCCTATTTTCGGACGATTCCGACCCTCGCCTCCAGCTATAACTGTTATAGTGATAAGGAGTTAAGTCGGTCGGAAGAGCCACTGTCAGTGAAAGTGTCAGTAAACCGACGAGTGCTAAAACTACTCGCCACAATTCGACCGAACTTCACTGAAACTCGCCCACTACGAGCTAACGCGATAGTGCCGGGCTGCTTTACGATTCATTGAATGAAAGGCATTACTATGAATCAGCGGTTCATCCTGTTCCGTCGCGCGGGGGTTTATTATTGCGAGGACACCACGACCGGCAAGCAATCCAGCTTGCGCACCAAAGACGAGGCGGAAGCGAATACCCTCCTGCATGCGCGAAACGAATCCTTTCGGCAACCCGTGCTCAACCTCCAGATCGCGCGGGCCTACTTGGCCGCATCCGATCCCAACGTGGCCACCCGCACCTGGCAGTTGCCCATGGATGAAATGACCAAGACCAAAACCGGTCCCACCCGCATCCGCCACGAGCGGGCCATGAAGGATAAAGCGTTCGACCTCATCCGCGACCTGCCCATCCTCGAAACCAACGCCACGCACTTTCTCAAAGTGCTCCATGCCGGCTCAGTGGCCACCAACGTCTTCCTGCGCCGCATCCACAACTTCGCCCTGGACATGAGTTGGCTGCCGTGGCCTGTGCTGCCGAAAAAGCGTTGGCCGCAGATTCACTTCAAGGAGAAACGGGCCATCACAACGCAGGAGCATCAGGCCATTGTCACGGCGGAGCATAATCCCGAACGCCGGGCATTCTACGAACTCTGTTGGCATCTGGGTGGTGCCCAGTCGGACGTGGCCAACCTCACAGCAGAGGATATTGACTGGCAGGCCAAAGTGGTCAGCTTCATGCGCAATAAAACGGGTACGGCCTCGATCATCCGTTTTGGCGAGGAATTGGAGCGGGTGTTGCTCGCCCTGCCTCGCACTGGCCCGCTCTTCCCCAATCTCAAGCCCATGCGCGAGGCGCACCGCGCCACGGAGTTTAGCCGATGCTGCCGGCGTCTGAAGATCTCCGGAATCACCCTCCACAGTTACCGCTACGCCTGGGCCGAGCGCGCCCGGTCTTGCGGCTATCCCGAACGATTCGCCCAAGAGGCGCTGGGGCACCAGTCCAGAGCCGTACACCGCGCCTATGCCAAGAAAGCCCAGGTGACGATCTCAACGCTGGAAGCGTACGAAAAACGAGCGGCAGACGCTTCCGCGATCGTGCCGCTCCCGTTGCCTATAGCGTGCGCCAGCTAGTTCGCCGCCAAATCCACGGCGGGAGACAGGCCGTTCTGCGAAATGATTGCAGAACGGCCTTGCCGTCGCGCATTCTGCCGCTGCCAGTGCTGGTTGACCGCGTTGGTCACCTTCACCAGCCACGCCCGGTCTTTGGTGAGTTCAAGCACGTCGCTCGTGCCGAAAAACTTGATGCCGTTGGGCGGCGGATTCCCCAGCGGTTTCAACAGCCGCGCGGCAACCAGGATTGGAATATCATGCGGCTGGCAATTCAGCACCCAGGCCGCTTGCTCCGCCGTGAGACGCGCAGGCAGTTGCCCCAGTAGCGTCAGAAAACGATGTTGATCATCCCTCATAATTCAAAAAGTGTTATCCAAACCGTTACGGCCTCACCGCCGCTTTGATCGCCGCGCCCACCACCGATTCCACCAGGGCATTCAGGTTGGTCCGGGCGTTGGCTTCGAGTTCGAGGTTCCCAACACTGGCCCCTTGGGTCTTGTCGGTCTGGCTGGCCTTCCAGCTCGCCAGTCCCGACTTGCCCGCGAAGAACGTCGAGGCCGTGGCGTGCGTGGTGATCTCCCTGCCCGGCTGTCCATTCTCATAACTCAAATCCGTTTGGGTGGTGCTGAACCGTGCGCAACCGACTGCCAGCATTAGCGCCGCAGCCGCCGTTATTCCAATCATTCGTTTCATGCTTTGCTCCTTTCCATTCGCGAATGCCGCAGCTCATCCCGGCACTCCTCCAAAACCCGCGTGTTACTTTCCAGGCACGTGATCAGCTTACCGTTCGCCATGCTCTGTTCGGCCACCATGCCGCGCAAACTCTCCTGGTATGTGTCCCGAGCCTGCTTGTGATCCTCAATCAGCCGCTCATGCTGGTGCACGAAGTACCGCATCACGCTCGCCGCGAAAATGCCGAACACCACCAGGCTGGCCACGAACAACCACCGGTCATTTTGCGTGGCCGCTTGGTTCGTCAATTGCACGAGTTCATTCATAGAGTTAGTCATGTTAAACCCTCACCAATTTCACCACGCTCGCACCCTTGCCAGTCGGATAACCAAACTTCGCCAGCATGGCCTTGGCGACCCGCGAAAGCACCGCGCGCGTGTCCGTCTTGGAATACGTCGCTCGCTGTAATCCGTGTTGTGCTGCGTTAGGATGCCTTCACCAGGCGGTGCCGCCGTCCGATCCACCAGCATCAACTCCTGAGCCATTTCACACGTGGCACAGATCACCGGCGGCGGCACCACACTGTTTTTCACCACCCCCAGGCTCTCCGCATCCCCATCTGGATCCGGGCAATTCAATCGTGGCCATTGCAACGCCTGGCCGCTCACCGCCTTGAGCCCGTAAAACTGCATCTCGGCATCAATCAACCGTGTCGCCATCACCAGCGCAGCGGCCTTCTGGTCTGCGGTCGCCGCTGTCCACAACGTCGCATACAGATGCCCCTCGAAATACGCATCCCCATCGGCCACGTCCGCGTAAGCGTTCGCGTCGGCTTTCCCCGTGCCGTCCTCTTTGGTTAAGGTTAAGGCCATAGGTTAGTTTGACTTCGTAAAGATAAATGTTGCGTTCGCGCAAAAAATTGCGTAACTTT
>JBAXGN010000287.1 GCA_037139415.1 Verrucomicrobiota bacterium
CCTTTTCGCATTGACCCGAGGGGCCTTTTTAGGGATGGTCGGCACCATGAAAACCAACTGGCTACCGGAAAAACCATGAACGCGAAGGGCGTTCAAGAAAACTGTTGAGGCAAAAGCGATACGCACATGAAAATCCTACGATTACTACTCGAAACTGTCGAACTTCGAGATGCAAACAGCATACGAATCCGGGCACGGCAGCGTTTTTTTCAAGTTAGCTTGGGCATGGTGTGTGGGCTAGTATTTTGCTATCTTGATAAACCGGTAATTGGGTTGGTCTTTCTTCCAATCATGCTCATGATATTTGGTTTTGTTTTAGGATATGGTTACCTTTACGACCGGTGGCGAGTGGCACATCCGGCCGCCCCAGATCGGTGTTGGATATGGCTGTGGGCGGGCGCTATTTTATGTGGAGTGTTGTGTGCATTAATAGCTGTAAGCGGTTTTGAAGCGACTGAAAACCAACCAGAATATCCAGCGAACGGGAGCCAGCCGATTCGTTCGGCGACAAATTCACCGTCCTCAGCGACTGTTCCGCATTGACCCGAGGGGCCTTTTTAGGGATGGTCGGCACCATGAAAACCAACTGGCCACCGGAAACTATGAACGAAAAGGGCGTTCAAGAAGACTGGTAACGTACGCACACATGTCACTTGCAAAGCCACTGTTTGAACGTTTATTGGCCCTCGCGGTGCTAATTTCGGTAGCGCCGGTTCTGTTGCTGATTATCCTCATGCTCCGAGCGAATTCGGATGGACCAGTTTTCTTGACCGAAAACCTTGAGACAGCCGACGGAGGCTCGTCGAGGATCTATCGCTTTCGCACGAACGGCCAGGGCAATGCCAGGTTCCGCTCGCTAGGTCGTCTCCTTCGCACCTCTAATTTGGATGTACTCCCCGCAATTTGCTCTGTTGTCGCTGGTCACCTCAGGCTCAGGGACCTATTCAAAATCACAAACATTGGTCAGCACTGAACGCCGACATCGCAATGTGTTTCAGCACCGGACGCCACTGACGCAGCACCAGTGAGGCCGAACATTCACCATTCCCCCGCTTTCCCCTTGCCTGAACTTGCCGCTTGAAATGCGGGCGGTGGAAACGCATATTGGCGGCGTTGACGCCGAACTTTGAATTTATGAAAACCAATACTGGATTTACCCGACGGGTATTCGTGCAACGCGCCGCGGGCGCCGCCATCGCCGCCGCCGTGTTCCCCAAGATCATCCCTTCCTCCGCCCTCGGTGCGGAGGGCCAGGTGGCCCCCAGCAACCGGACGACGGTGGGCTGCATCGGCCTCGGGCCGCAAGGCACCGGGGTGATGCGCGGGTTCCTGGGGCAAAAGGACGCGCAGGTCGTGGCGCTGTGCGATTTGAAGCAGGAACAGTTGGAACAGGCGACCGGCCTGGTGAACACGGCGTATCAGAATCAGGATTGCAAGACGTATGGGGATTTCCGCGAGTTGTTGCAGCGAAAGGATATTGACGCCTGCCTGGTGGCCACGCCGGATCATTGGCATGTGCTCATCGCCATGGCCGCCGCGAAGGCGGGCAAGGATGTGTACATGGAGAAGCCGATGAGTTGTTCGCTGGCGGAAAGCCAGGCGTTGCGCGAGGCGATGCAGAAATATAAACGCGTGTTCCAGTTCGGCACGCAGCAACGGTCTGACCGGAAGTTCCGGCTGGCCTGCGAGTTGGTGCGCAATCAGTTGATCGGGGAGTTGAAGCATATCAATGTCTGGGCGCCGGGCAGTTCCGCCGGCGGTTCGAAGCTGGAGGTGCCGGTGCCCCCGACCTTGAATTATGATTTCTGGCTCGGGCCCGCCCCCTTCAAGCCGTACACGGAGGATCGCTGCGCCGCCGCCGGGGACCGGAAGACGTGGTGGTTTATTTCCGATTACACGTACGGGTTCATCACCGGCTGGGGGATTCACCCCATGGATATCGCGATGTGGGGCGGCGACACGCGGCTGGACGGCCCCGTGGAGATCGCGGGGCAGGCGCATTACTCGACCGAGGGCGTCTCGGACACCGCCACGACGTGGGATATCAATTACAAGTTCGCCAGCGGGGTGACGCTGAACTTCGCAGGGACGCCGAACCCGCAGATTCGCGGCACGCAAATCACGGAGCCCTGGCCGCATGAGGCGGAACTCAAGCAGCGGTTCGGGGCGCTGCAAAAGCACGGCACGACGTTTGAGGGAACGAATGGGTGGGTGCTGGTGGATCGCGCGAAGATCGTGACGTACCCGGAGCACCTGGCCACGGAGAAGCCGGATACGTTCAAGGTGCGGCTCAAGGAGAGTGTGAACCACGTGCGGGATTTCCTGGACAGCATCAAGAGCCGGAAGCCGACGGTGGCGCCGGTGGAGGAAGCGTTCCGTTCGGATGCGATGTGCCAGCTTGGCGACATTGCCAGCCGCCTGAAGCGCCCGCTGACGTTTGATCCCAAGCAGGAGAAGTTCATCAAGGATTCCGAAGCCAACAGCCGCCTCAAGGCGCGGACGATGCGCAAGCCGTGGAAGCTTTGAGCGATTCCATTTCCAAAGGTTGCACGGGAGCGGGAGATTCGGTAGTTTGACCGCGTGCAGCACGAACTGCCAACGGTAACCGTCATCATCCCCACCCGACCGGGTGCCGGGAAACCATTGGCATTGGACGCCGCCAAGGCGCTGGATTATCCGAAGGAGAAAGTCGAAATCCTGGTGACGCGCGGACGCCAGCCCGCCGTGCAGCGCAATCACGCCCTGCGGGCGGCGCGTGGCGACTTGGTTTATTTCCTGGATGACGACGCCCTGCCGCAACCCGCCAACCTGAAGCGTTCCCTGGAATATTTCAAACAGCCCGCCACGCAAATGGTGGGCGGGCCGAATATTTGCCCGCCGGAAGCGCCCTTGCTGGAACGAGTCTTCGCGGTGTGCCTGGCCAGCGCGCTGGCGTTTGGCCCGAGCCGTGCCCGCTACACCAGCGTGGGCCAGCCGCGTGCCACCACGGAAAAGGAATTGATCCTCTGCAACCTCATGGCTCGGCGCGAGGAAGTGCTGAAGCTGGGCGGCTTTGATGAATCGCTGTATCCGAACGAGGAAAACGCCCTGATGGACGCGCTGCAACAGCACGGCGGGAAGCTGATGTACGATCCGGAATTCATTGCGCTCCGCCGCCCGCGCCCCACGCTGAAGGCCTTCCTGCGGATGCTGTTCAATTATGGCCGGGGCCGCGCCGAACAGTTCCGGCTGCATCCCACGCCGGGTTCCATTCTGAATTTCGTGCCGCCATTGTTTTGTTTGTATCTGGCGGCCTTGCTGGCGCTGGCCATAAGCGCGCCAGCCTGGCTGCCTTGGGCCGCCTTGCCGCTGGGTTTGTACGGACTGGCGTTGCTTGGGCAAACTGTGGTTTCCGCGAAATCCATGGGGTCCGGACGCAGCCTGCTGGCCATACCGTTCCTGGTGGCCACCCACGTGTTTTACGGCTTCGGATTCTGGCGCGGGCTGTTCACCGGACTCAAGCCCGCCACGGTGGAGAACATCGGTCCGGTGGAAGTGGAACGCGTCCAGTGAGTGCATTACACCCTCACCAAGTAGCCGTCGAGGTAAGGAGACGGATTCCCGAGATTGCGAAATTATCCGTCTCCTTACCTCGACGGCTACGCAAGTGGGTGAGCGCGGGCCATTCCCCGAGCCACTGAATCATTGTCACTAGCCATGCGCAACACCCACTGGGCAAAGGCCGTCAAGCAGTCTCCCGATCCGGAGCGGGCGAAACATTGGCTGGAAGTGCTGTTGCCCACCAGCGCCGGGCCATGGCTGGCCAAAGCCGGGGAAGAGCAATGCCGCATCCTCGCGGCATTGTTTAGCGGCTCGCAAGCGGCGTGTGAAGCGCTGCAACATCATCCGGAGTGGTTCACCGAGGCGCTTGCGGTTGAGCTGCTGGCCCACCCCTGCCGGGAACGAGCCATGCGCCGCGAAGTGGATGCCTGGCTGGAACCGTTGCTGGCCGGACACGATTATGCACAGGCCTTGGAACGCATTCGCGGCTTTAAACAGCGGGAGATGATCCGCATTGCGGCCCGCGATCTGGCGCGCCTCTCGCACACCCTGGAGATCACCCGTGAACTATCCGATGTGGCGGACGTGTGCCTGGGTGCGGTATGCCGTGTTTGCCACCGGCAACTCAGCGAGCGCCTCGGGCAGCCATTTCATCGCCCCGCCGAAGAAGGCCCCTGGCAGCCGACCGCGTTCTGTGTGCTGGGACTCGGCAAACTGGGCGGTCAGGAGTTGAATTACAGCTCGGATGTGGATGTCATCTTCGTCTATGAGGAAGAGGGCAGCCTGTTCAAAACCCCGCCGGAAAAGAATGCCAAGGAAAGCAAGGGGCTGACCAGCCACCAGTTTTTCATCCGGCTGGCTGAATCGTTTGCCGCCGAAGTGGGGCGCACCACGGCAGTGGGACAACTCTACCGGATTGATTTGCGATTGCGCCCGGAGGGCAAGGCCGGGCCGCTCGCCCGTTCCCTGGAGAGCTACGAGAACTTCTACGCGCAGTGGGGACAAACCTGGGAGCGCATGATGCTCATCAAGGCGCGGTGTGTCGCCGGGGATTCCGGTCTGGCATTCGAGTTTGGCGAGATGGCCCAATCGTTCCGCTACCCGCGTTCCATCAGCCCGCGATTCCTGGATGAAATGGCGGCCATGAAGCAGCGCATTGAAGACGAAGTGGTGCGCGAGGGGGAATTGGATCGGAACGTGAAGCTGGGCCGCGGCGGCATCCGCGAAATCGAATTCATCGCACAGATGAATCAGTTGCTGCACGCCGGACGCCAACCGTTCCTGCAAGGTTCTCAAACCCTGCCCACGCTTTCCCAAATGGTCCAATACCATCTGTTGCCGGAACGGGACGCCCGCGATCTTTCGGAGGCATATACCTTTCTGCGCGATGTCGAGCATCGGTTGCAGATGGACCAGAACCGGCAGACGCACAGCATCCCGGCGGATCCGGAAAAGCAACTGCGGCTCGCCCGGTTGATGGGTTTCAAAACCTTGCGCCAATTCAATGAAACGCTGCGGCGACACACGAACCGGGTTCGCGAGCTGTATGACCGGCAATTTGCCGCCGCCCATGCCGGATCACCGTTGCCTGAAACCCATCTGCCACCCAGCTTTGAGGGTTCCGAACCAGCTTGGCAGGAACTCCTGACCCAGTGCTGTTTCCGCGAGCCGGATACGGCGTTTAAGCGCATCACGGAATTCATTCGCGGGCCGGGTTACATCCACGTCTCGACGCGCACCGAAGAACTGGGGCGCGGCCTCCTGCCACGCCTCTTCAAATTATGCCCGCGCAAGGATGCGCAAGGCCGCATCCTCAACCTGGAACCGAATACCTTGTCCGATCCGGATCGCGTGTTGGCGCGCCTGGACAGTTTCATTGCAGCGTACGGATCGCGAGCGACGCTGTTCGAGCTATGGACCCACAATGCCTCTCTATTCGACTTGCTGGTATTGCTGTTCGATCGGTCGGAATTTCTCGCGGAAACCGCCATTCGCACGCCTGATATGGTGGACGACCTGATGATCAGCGGCCACCTGCGCCGCAGCAAAACCGCCGCGCAAACCCTGGAAGATTTGCGGCATGGCCGGGGAGACAAGGATCAACACGTGTGGCTGCGCCGGTATCATGAGGTCGAATTCATGCGCATCGGTTTGCGTGACATCCTCGGACTGGCGGACTTCGAGCATAATCTGGCGGAACTATCGGCACTTGCCGAAGCCTGCTTGCAATACGCCCTCGAAGCCGTGCTTGTGCGGCACAGATTGAAGCAGGCACCGTTTGCCATCATCGGTCTGGGAAAACTGGGCGGCAATGAATTGACCTACGGTTCCGATCTGGATGTGGTGTTCGTGGCACCCGCCAAAACTAAAAACCTGCAATCGGCGCAGAAACTGGCCGCCGAAGTGCTGGATTTGTTATCCAAACAAACCGAACACGGCATCGTATTCCGCACCGACGCACGGCTGCGGCCAGACGGAGAAAAAGGGTTATTGGTCAACACCCTCCCCGCGTATGAAGCGTATTACCGCCGCCGCGCCCAACTGTGGGAAATCCAGTCGCTTACCCGCGCGCGTCCCGTCGCCGGCGATCCGCAAACCGGACAAAGCTTTTTTACCTTGGCCAAGGTGTTAACCCACTTCAGCCAGCCGAGCTTGCCGCTGGCCGCCTTCACGCCGCAATGGAAGACGGCGATTGCAAAAATGCGTTTGCGCATTGAAAAAGAGCGCACTCCCGCCGGCAAAGACGCGCTGGCCATTAAAACCGGCGGCGGCGGCCTGATGGATGCCGAGTTCATCGCCCAGACGCTGAGTTTGGAACACGGATTCCAGCAGGCCAACACGCTTACCGCGCTCGAACTCGTCCGTACCCAGGGATTACTGCCGCGCGAAGCGGCCACCCAACTGATCGAAAACTACTGCAAATTACGCCGGGTGGAAGGCATTTTGCGTCGTTGGAGCTACGAGGGGGAAACCGAACTTCCTGATGATCCCGCGCCATACTACCGCGTCTCCGTCCGTTGCGGCTTTGCCACCCCGGATGAATTCCGTCAGGCCATCGCCACCTATCGCCAGCGGATCCGTTCCGTGTATCGCCAAGTGTTCCCGGAATAGATCGACACCGCTGGTGGCCATTAACCACCGAGTACACGGCAGGCGGCGCTTAGTGCTTATCCGCAAATAAAAGTTGCCTTTTTCGCCGTGCTCTGTCAATTT
>JBAXGN010000288.1 GCA_037139415.1 Verrucomicrobiota bacterium
TTGATCCATGGGCTGAGGAGGTAGATCATAAAGCCGCAATCGGCCAGCGCGGCGGCCACTTGGCTTTCCGCGAGGCCCAGTTGGGCGGCCAGCGCGGGCAATTTCTCGGCAAAGGTCCTCAGCCAAAGCACTTGGGCGGCCATGGCTCTCGGATAATAGCGATGATTTCTCATAGGGGGATCATTGGGGTTTGGTTAAGCACTCTTGGCAATAATTGGGGCGTCCCGGAGCCTTTTCGGGCGCGCCCCGGAATTTACGGAGCGCCCCCGAAAACGTTTGGGGGCGCTCTGAAAAGGTTTCGGGGGAGCCCCGCCTTTTCCGGGGCGCGTGCGGAAAGGTTTCGGGGCGCCCCTGGAGAGTTTCGGGCGAGCCCCGGAGAGTCCGGGGCGCCCCCGGAAAGGTTTCAGGGGAGCCCCGGAAATTCCGGGGCGCGCCAGAAAAGGTTTGGGGGAAGCCCCGGAAATGGCGGGGCGCCCCTGGGAAGAAAAAATAGGCCCCTTGGGGAGTTTCGCGCCGCCCCAAAAGGCGCCAAGGGCGGCGGGAAAAGGCAGCGGGACGCCCAGAAACCTGCGAATGGTGGCCGGAAAAGCCTCCAGCGCGCCCTGCCGAACCGCCCCGACGCCCCCGCTGACCGCCGGGTCGCTATGAATAAGGGGAAGAGGGCTCATCCGGGGTTTCCGGACGCGCTCACCGTTCGCCATGGTTCTCTGGAGCCGCCGCATAAGACGCAAATTCGACGCAGGGACGCTACGGTAAACATACGCAGAACCACGATTCCTGTCAAATCGCCCCCGGTCGATCCGCCCCCGTTCGGCGCGGAGTTCAAGGAAGCGACTGCGGCTGTAGGTGAGGATGTGGCGGGGCTCAAACATATCGCTGTCGTTGCCGCAACCACTTTCAGGGTTGCCGGATCGAGGTAGGGCGGGTTCCCATGGTAGTCCCGGCCCCCTTTCCCCTTTGCCGTGCCAACCATGGTCTCCGGTGACGCAATCCTGTTCAGGATTGTCGGGCTGACCAGGGGGTTATCCCGCAGGGATTACGTCACGGGAGGCCCAGGTTGTTTGCGTGGGGGAAAGGGGGACGCAAACTACCTGGGTAACACCCCGTAGAAATCCCAACTACCCGGTACGGGTTGCGTCAATCATTGAATCGGCCCGCCCATCATTCCGTTTCCCCCGGCGATGGCTATTCCAAAACCTGCGCAGCGCGGGATTTAGGGGCTCGGAGGTGGAGGCCCGTATGTTATTCGTCTGATTATCCCGTCCAATCGCAATTTTTCATCCTGCTTAAGGTTTGTTTGCGTCAAGAGTTGCTGCAGTACAGGCAGGGCCTCGGTGGCATTAGTGCCAAATTCGCCAAGAGCCCATGCCGCTTCCCAACATACTTTCGTTTCATGGTCAGATAAGGCACTAATCAATGCTGGCACGATGGTTTTCGGTTGGCTTTTCAAATAAACAAGTTCAATTGCAGAAGCATACCGCACCTCTGTATGCTGATCACGTAGCAATTGAATCAAGGAAGGCACGGCAAAACCAGGATCTTCATCATACCAATCAAGCGCCCTAACTGCTTGCTTCCGAATTATGCTATTTGTATGGCGCAATGCCTGTAAAATGAGCGGTTTGGATTTAGGGCCAAGTCCCGCCAAGGCTGCTAGATAGCAGTTGGCTTGATTAGTTTCATATATTAACGCCGCAAGTTGGGGAATAGCAGGTTCAGCGGCTTGCCCCAGTGTGTTAAAGGCATATAAAGCCTGTTCGCTTCTTTCCAATGGGTCTAAGTCAGGAGATATTCGAATTAAATTTTGTTTCTTTTCAAATATCAATATCCACTCGCCTACCTTGGTGGGGTGCGGGTCCATCCACGCGATCAAAAAGGGAATGGAATCGGGGCCCATCGCGCGCAAGGCGTTACCGATCTCATTGGTCGGCGAGCGTAATATTTTTCTTTTGTCACCCTTGGTGCGAAGATCAATCTTCCCTACCCACTCGCTCAAGCTCTTCCCTTGATAGCTGGGCTCGATGGTCTTGATTTTATAGCCGATCAACGCCACGACGAAGGCGAGCAGCGCGCTTGCGCCCAGCCATACTTTCGTCGTGGTTTTCATGGGCGGCATTCTGCCCCGGAATCGCCCCGTTGACCATCAAAAACGCATAGCAATAAATGTAGGTGACGAGGTAACGCGTCTCATTTTTTCAGAAATGGATGGGTCGCGCGCTCGCGTGGTCGAGGTCGGCAGTGGGGAATGGTTTTTGGTAAACATTGAAATATTGCTGGGCTTGCGAAACAACGCGGGAGGTGTCAGGCTGCCGCCGATGAATCGCAAATTAATCCGCATGTTGGGGCTTTGCCTTGGCCTGGCCGGTCTGGCCGGGGAGGCCGCCACGGTTTCGTTCGAGACGCCCGCGTACCAGTTCTCCATCAACCCGGAGAACGGCAGTTATGAGATTGTGGACAAGGCTTCCGCCGTGGTGTGGCGGTCCAACCCATTCCAGGCGCGGTTCGGGGAAATCGCGCTGAACCTGAATGGCAAGGTCGCCAAGTTTGATCTCGCCCGGTGCGAGGTGAGCCGCGCGGGCGACGGGCTGAAGCTGGTGTTCAAGCCGCTGACGAATGGCCCCAACAATTGGGTGCAGGTGAATGTGTCCCCGCAATTGCGCGGGCAGGCGCTGGAGTTTGCCTGCGTGTTGCCGGAGCCGTTCCCGCTGGATCGCCTGACGCTGCTGGATAACGCGCTGTGGACGACGGATGCCGAGCAGGGCTACGTGGCGGTGCCCGCCCGCGAGGGGCTGCTGATCCCCGCCAACAGCGGACTGGCGTTCAATCAGGCGTTCGGCACTTCGGAGTACGAGGGCTGCCACATGGAGATGCTGGGGGTGGTAAAGCAGGGCGCGGCGGCGTTGATCACCTGGCACGATCCGTATGTGCGGGCCGAGGTGCGCAGTTCCACGAATCAGGCGCCCTGGCTGGCGGGCAAGCAGGCGTTGGCCACGTCGCTGGTGTTGCGCAAGACCGCCAAATCGCTGCGCATGCAGTTCCTGGGCCGGGGCGATTACGTCACCATCGCCCGGGCGTACCGCGAGATCGCCCGCGAGAAGGGGTATCTGGTCACCTGGGATGAGAAGTTGAAGGGGCACCCGGAGCGCGCCAAGCTGTTCGGCGCGGTCAACGCGAAGTTGTGGAGCTGCCTCTCCCGTTCGATGAACGACGAGAGCACGCAGGAAGTCTCCAGCAAAGTGAATTGGACCTTTGACGAGGCGGCGCAGGTGGCCGAGCATTTCAAGAACGATCTCCAGCTCGACAAGGTGTTCTTCATCCTCGGCGGCTGGATCAAGCGCGGGTACGACAACCAGCATCCGGACATTCTGCCGACCGCGCCGGAGTGCGGCGGTGACCCGGCGTTTGCCGACGCCTCGCGGCGCATCCTCAAGCTGGGGTATGTCTATGGGCTGCATGATAATTATCAGGACATGTACCGCGACGCGCCGTCGTGGGACACCAATTGCATCCAGAAGAACGCCGATGGCTCGCTCTTCAAAGGCGGCAAATGGGCGGGCGGACGCGCGTACTTTACCTGCGCGCAAAAGGCCGTGGAGCTGGCCAAGCGCCCGCAAAACCTCACGGCGGTGAAGCAGCTCTCCGGCGCCAACGCCTATTTCATTGATACCACCTACGCCGTGGGGCTTCAGGAATGCTTTGATCCCAAGCACCCGCTGACGCGTTGGGACGACATGAAATACAAACAGGAGCTTTCCGATTATTCGCGCGGGGTGTTTGGCATCTTCGGCAGCGAGTGCGGCCGCGAATGGGCGATCCCGCACGCGGATTTCTTCGAGGGGCTCACGGGTGTGGGCGGGCGTTACTACCATTTCCACGCGCCGGGGCCGGCGTTGGAGACACGGCTGGGCGCGACGGTGATCCCGCTGTTTGAACTGGTGTACCGCGATTGCATCGCCATGTACGGCAAATACGGTTACGACGCCTCGCAGGCGGCGGAGTACGTGCTGCACCATATCCTCATCGGGCGCCCGCTGCATTATCACAGCATCCCCTCGCACCTGTATTGGCAGGAGAAGGTGGATCAGGCCAAGCCGCTGGGGCTGCGTCCCTCGGTCGCCTCGTTCGAGGCCACGGGGGCGCGCCAATTCAACATCACCTACCGCTGGGGTGTCGAGCAGCCGGTGCCGGAGAACTGGCGCATCTTCGTTCACTTCACGGATGCCGCCGGCAATATCAAATTTCAAAACGATCAGCAGCCGAACCCGGCCCTGCCCGCCTGGAAAGTCGGCGAAGTCACGCAAGGGCCGTTCAAGGTCTCCGTGCCGGAAGGGATGAAAGGCAGCTTCATTGTCCGCATGGGCTTGTTCCGGGCCGAGGCCGGCTTTCCGCGCCCGGCGTTGGTGGGCGCGCCGCATGGCGAGCGCAGCGTGATTGTCGGGCGCTTGCTGGTTGACGCCGGCAAACTCGAATTCCAAACCATGGCCCAACTGCCGGAGAATAAAGTGGGCGATCCCGGCTTATTTGTGCGCGCCGACAATGGCTGGGCCGAAGGCCGACACACGATGGACCGCTTCATCAAGAACACCTACGAAATCCTCTCGCCGCTTTACGAACTGACCGCCCGCGTGCCGATGACACAGCATCAATTCCTCACGCCGGATCGCCTGGTGCAACGCTCGGTGTTTGGCGCGGGTGCCGGAGCCGTGGACGTGGTGGGCAATAAAGGCGGGCCGGACTACCGTTGCCAGACCAAGAACTTCGGCACCGTGATGCTGCCGCCGTTCGGCTTCGTCATCGAGTCGGAAACTTTCGCCGCCCTGTGCGTCTCCGAATTCAAGGGGAACAAATATCCCGCGCCGGTGCTGTTCACGCTGCGCAGCCAGGATGGCCGCCCGCTCAAGGAATCCAAAAAACTGGCCGTATTCCACGGCTTCGGGAAATCAGGCGTCGAAACCGCCAGCCTGTTTAGCCGGTGAGGATCAAGGGGGCGGCTTGGAAGCGGGCGTAGCCGACGGGAGATTGGTCAGCACGACCGAGTGCGCCGGCACGGGCAGGTTCTTTTGCCCCCCGACCGAAACGCGCAGGAACTTCAGGCCAATGAGCGAGAGCAGCACGAGCAGATATATTCGGATTGCCCAAAGGGCAACCCGAACCATCGGGGTTATGGCAGCGGATATTTCCACCGCCTTCAAACCGCTCTGGGAAAAGCTGGATCACCATTACCTGAAGGAGATCCCCGGCCTGGAAAACCCCACCAGCGAGAACGTGGCCCTCTGGGTCTGGCAACGCCTAAAGCCCAAGCTGCCGCTGCTCGTGGAAGTCGTCGTCGCCGAAACCTGCACCGCCCGCTGCGTCTATCGCGGGGAGTAGCAGACTGGTTATCATGGTGCCGACCATCCAAAAAGGACCCTCGGGTCAATGCGAAATTCCTGTCTTCCACGCTCGGTAAAATTCGAACCACAGATAAGCTGCAATGCCAGAGAAAAGCAGCAACGCCAAACCAACCCAAGCACTGCCGCCGGACTCGACGGCGAGCGAGGAAAGTGAAGACAGGCGAAACGCGAAGTAGCCAATGAATAGCGTCAAGGTGCTCGCTGCTGCTCCCCAAGCAAAGACTCTGACGTGCCGCTGCATGCGAGGTGAAAGCCGAGTGAACCCAAGTGCCGCAAATCCACCGAGCATGGCGATGGCCAAGACGTAGAGCAGGTCGCGCGGCTGCGATGAGAAATGCCGAACCGCGTCGGCAAAGTCGCGCACCGTGGTCACGATGAGCCACACAGCAACCAGAGCTGCCGCTATGATGATGATCCATTTTTTCATACGAGACGTGTGAAGCCGCCTAACATTCTTCTTGAACGCCCATTTCGTTCATGGTTTCCGGTGGCCGGTTGGTTTTCATGGTGCCGACCATCCCTAAAAAGGCCCCTCGGGTCAATGCGAAATGGACGTAGCTGGGGAAGCGCTTAAGCATGGTTAGGCGTCATTGTTGTACAAGTTCCTGTATCTCTTTCCACCTCTGCCGCTCAATAAAAAATAAGTGGCGTCTTCCAAAAAGGCCGCACAAGGCATATTGCATTGTGTCGAGTTCCACGGTGACATTGGACGCATTGATCTTTGAGACGCGCACAACGGTGAAAGGTCCAAACTTTGGATCGCCCCGCTCGAAGATGCTTCGGATGTAAAGCGCGTCAGGTGACTTTTCCTCTGCACACACATCGATCGGCAAGCCCCTCTCGCCTATGCGGGCCGGACGCCATTGGGCGACCATGTTTGTGATAGTCGAGTAACTCATCGGTACGGTGATCTTCTTTATGGGTGGAAACCATAGCATCACGACGAAAGCTACGATAATCGTGAGCAACAGTGCCGAAACGATGAAGCATCGCCTACGCATAGTGCCTACCAGTATCTTTGAACCATCTTCATTTACCGCCAATATACTCCCATTCCCCCGCAAGGGAACGTTTTTCACGGCCACCGCCGCGCATCTAACTGGACGCGCGGCAGCAGGTGGTTGTCCAGAGTTATTTTCCCCGGCTTAGCCCACGTTGATGGTGACGGGCTTGCTCCATTGGCCGACTTGCTGGTCTTTGTACATATAGACGGCGCGATACGTCCACTTGGCTGCGGTGCTGGGGAACGGGGTGGTGTCCAGGTAGTTGGGGGTGCTATCCATCGCCAGCAGGACTTCGCCCTTGTCATCGCCACGGTCCACGACGATTTTGCATTGGTCC
>JBAXGN010000289.1 GCA_037139415.1 Verrucomicrobiota bacterium
CAAGGTATTGCTGACCGTCACACTCGACGGAAGCAGGTTCGTGGTGAGATTGACCGTACAGTTAGGGCCAGCGAAATCGCCAAAGAGTACGGGATCCAACAAACGGAAGACATCAGCCACGCCTTGCACCGTATTTGACCAATTGACGGTCGTGACTGAGTCCCAATGCCGGACGGCAACATTGGTGCCCAGCCATACCGGGGTTCCGACAACAATGCCATTGGTCATATAGACATTGTATGGCGCGGTATTGTTGGTGCCAAAGGTGATCCAGGGTGTGATCGCGAGCAGCGTCGGGGAGGCAACAAAATTAAATGATCCAGCGATGGAAGCGGCATTACTGATCAAGGTATAAACCCCATTCGTGAGGTAGGCCCCCAGCAGGTTGGCGTCCACCGTAACCGTGCCATTCAAGGTGAGCGCACTGCCGGCCACATTAATCAGGTCGTTCACCCCGCCGCCGGCAGTATTGATGTTGGCAAAATCAAACAGGAGTTTTGCACCGCTATTCAAAGTCAAATTACTGACCGTCAACGTGGCTGCCTGCCCGACCCCGTTACTGCCCGGGGACAGTGTCCCAGCCACCGTGGTAAGGATTCCTTTTACCGCACCCATGCCACCCAAAGTCCCGCCAGCGTCCACCGTCACTGCACCGGTGCCGGTTTGCAGGTTCACCATCAGCGCCCCATTGGTCACCGCCGTCGGCCCGGTATAGGTATTTGTCCCGGTTAGCAGGAGTGTCCCCCCTCCAACCGTCAGCCCCAATTTGCGAGTGCCACTACCCACAATGTCCTTGATGGTTCCGGAGAATAGGTTGGTATCCGTGCCAACATAGGCCAGGATTGAATCGCTGCTCGTACTGCTATTGCCGATAACCTGCGTGGAAGTGGGCGCTCCGGCGGCAACGGTAAGTCCACTCACCTGCTGATTGAATCCCGCCAGGTCAAAGGTGGTGCCATTACCCGCTTGCCCCAGAGAAAGCGGGGCGGTGACACAGAGGGCATTGTTGTTGCCGATCCGGAGCGTACCATAGGCATGCACACAACTCCCCCAAGTGTTGCCACTGGTATTAATGACCCAGAGACCCGGATCAGTTTTGAACAACTGATTAGTACTGATATTCACTGTTCCATTAATCGTTCCATTACCGCTTCCACGAATGTGCAATCGACCATTGGAACTGGTGAATGCACTGGTCACATTCCCTTGGATAATCAGGCCGCTATTGGTGTTTACGGCATAAAACTGGCAAGCATTATCACCAGTCAACGTTATGGGACCATTCCATGTATTGGTACCCGTCACACTATACACGCAAGATCTGGTATTAAAATTTGACAAGGAATTCAACGTGAGCGGTTCGCCGGTGATCGTGACATCGCCCGACAACTGCAATTGAGTGCCCGTACCCGCGTTCGTAGCTGAAATATCCACAAAGGTGCCCCCAACCGTACTGCCCAGACCAAAGGAGTTCGTGATCAATAAAACGGATGGTAAAGTGGTTGGCGTTCCGGTACCAAGCACGGTTACTCCATCATACGTGTTGGCGCCTCCCAGAGTCACCGCAGCGCTGCCGAGATTGGTAAGGGCACCGCTGCCGCTAATCACTCCCGTCATCGCCACGGTAGCGGGTGAGTTTATGACCAGCGCACCGCTGTTGGTAATACTGCCCATGGAACTGGCGGTCGGAACACTCAGTTGCATGATCCCCGCATGGATCACAGTGGCTCCGGTATAATCAACGGCATTAGAGAGGGTCAACTTGCCCGGGCCGGATTTCGTCAGACCGGTACCCCCCGTGATTTTGCCACTGCCGATCAGGGTGTAGTTATTGGTGGCGTTAAACACCAGCGACAAGGGAGCCAAACCGCCGGACACATTGACGGTAAAGTTGGTTGAACTGTCGTCGAACAGAACATTGTCGCCATTGAAGAACGCGGTCCAACCACTGAGGTTGGTCCATTGATTGGTGATCAGCGTCAGCCCCCACAGATTGGTCACGCCATCCCCCTGCCAGACGATGTTATTATCGGTGGCGGCGGTGAAAGACACCGTAATCACACCGGAATTATCACTGAAGACGGTTCCATAGCGCGATGCATTTGCAAACGCAACGGTGGGATCACCAACCAGCAATCCATTGTAGCGGATGAGGTTATAAGGTGTGTTCAAGGCCGGTTGTCCGCTGATAAAATTAAAGTTGATGGTAATTGTCCCGCCCAAGGTCAAACCACCGTTCACCACAATTAAATCGTTGGTTCCAGAGCCTTCGGTGGCCACATTCGCCAAATCCAGCTTAAGGCTGCTCCCGTCCGCCAACGTCAGATCGTTGCTGAAGACCAGACTGCCGGTCCCCCCATTGGTCCCTGGCATCAATGCGGAGCCAGCGGGCACCAGGACATTCCCTTCCACCACACCGCTGCTACCGAGCATCTGACCTTGCGGCGTCAAGGCTCCGTTAAGCGTGAATAATCCCGAATCCACCTGGGAAACATTGAGCGTCGTGTTCGTAGCCAGCGAGATAACCGGGCTGTTGGAAATAGACGCGGAGGCACCCAAAGTGAGTCCACCTGCGTTCAGCAGGGTATTGCTCGCATACGTACACACACCGTTCAAGGTGAGTATGTTTGTGCCAACCTTAACCAAACTGCCCGGTCCACTCAACACTCCGTCATACGTTGTATCCGGCGTCCGTACACCCACGCTTAGGGTAACCGGGCTGCCCAAATCATTGGTCAAACCAATTTCTCCAATGCCCGCTAGTGATCCCAAGGTGAAGGCAGTTCCATTGCTGAACTGCACCCCGCCATTGATGGCATTGTTCACGATCACATATTGTCCCGAGGTAGCAGTGGCTAAAACCAAACGCCCGCCATTGATCGTAGTGGTATTCGTCACCAGCGTATTACTGGCCAAGACCACTTGCCCGGCATCAATGGTGACCGTATTGGTGATTTTGGTGACATTGGTCAATATCAGGGAACCGTTTTTCACCCAGGTCGGTCCAGTGTAAACGATGTTGGCGCCAGCCAGGGTCAGCGCCCCAGTTCCTTCTTTCGTCAGTCCCAACGCGCCGCCACCGATGCTGCGCATGAACTGATCCCATACGTTATCCAGCAGGTTACTGAGTACAAACGTGCCATTGCCAGTGCTATTATTCTCGATGATCGAAAACGTGCCGGCAGCATTGGTGATATTGCCCACAACCTGTGAGTTGGAAAGCACCTGGAACTTTGCACTGGTGCCGCTGATCGTACCGGATTTGAAAACCACCTGAATGTCCGGCGGTATCTGCTGATATGGCGCACCGATCTGAACCACCGCCTGAGTGCGACCTTCACCGAGATACAAAGTAGTATTGGTCAGCACATATCCATTCACCCCGGCCAGAACCAGCGTGCTATTATTGGAGACCAGCGTGGGACCCGCAAAGGTGTTGGCATTCGTCAAGGTGACCGCCCCAGCATTCCCCGCCACAACCAGCGTACCACTGCCACTGATGGTTCCAGGCAAGGTTCCAACAAAACTTTGATTTACCAACAGCGTACCATCGTTGTTAATGACACTTCCAGACAAGCTGGCCGAACTACCCTGCAACAGACTCCCGGCCTCGTTGGTGATGAAACCTGTGAAGGTGTTCGTGGCCCCCAGAATCACAAGGCCACTGCCCCGCTTGACCAACCGGCCGGCATTGCCCGTAATGACTTGTGTAACGGTGTTGGTGTCGGTGCGGTTGATGACCAGTGTTCCACCATCCAGGCTAATGGCTCCAGTGAAATCGTTCGTTCCCGTCGTCGCCAGCGTGAGTGTGCCAAGTCCAGTTTTGGACAGCCCAGTGGCGCCACTGATTTTGCCCGGCCCCACCAAGGTATAATTATTCACCGCATGACTGAACGTCATGCCGGCAGGAATCACGGTATTCGTGAGGCTTACCACCGAATTGGCACTGGAGTCATCGAACGTGACATAATCCGCACTGTAAAAGACACTGGCTGCACCGTTGCTATTGGTCCAGCCAGATACACCCGATGCCCAATTGGTACCAACCGCAGTATCCCCCTGCCAAACGAGCTGGTTTACTCCTGGAGAAGTGAGATTAAAGGTCACCGTAATGGCATTCCCCGCATTCGCAATCGTAGCCGTCAGATGCGGAAAACTGGGGGTGGACACCGAAAGCATGGCAACAGGATCTCCAGAAATAGTGCCATAAGTGACCAGCGTATAAGGCGATCCCACTACCGGCACAAGGCCGGGAAAGTTAAGCTTCAGAGCGACAGAATTGTTCAGGGTCAAGGCGCCGCCCACCACCAGCAGGTCGTTGGCAGAGCCGCCAATCGCAGTGCTGGCACTGGATAAATCCAGGCTGAGAATGCCACTGGAAGAAAAGGTCAGACCATTGGTAAAATTAAGCGTTCCAAAGGTGTTCGTGCCACCCGGCTGGATGTACGAATTGGCTGCCACAGTCACACTCCCGGTCACCGATCCGCTGCCAAGCAGCGTCTGCGCCTTGGATGGACCCAGCACGAAACCACCGCTGACCTGTGACACGTCAAAGGTGGCGACACTGCTCACTGAGATACTCGGGCTGTTGGTGATTTTGGCATTCGCACCCAACGCTAATCGACCACCATTCACGTTGATGACGCCAGTGGTGAGATTCGTGCCAGCCAAGGTCCAGATACCGGCATCCTGTTTCTTGATACTCAGAAGAAGATTGGCCCCAGAACCGTCGTTGATTGCTCCCTTGGTGGTTCCGGTTGCCGCACCACCGAGCAGCAAACTACGCCCAGTTGTATTCGGTGCAAACACCCCCCCCATCGTGAGGCTGCCACCATCCACGGAGATCCCAGTATCCCCACCGCCGGTAGTCAAAGTAACATTGCCGTTGATGCTATTGTCCCCGGCATCGTTATAGATGGTGTACGGAACGCGGCTGCAGTTATAAGAAATGGTTGAGGCCAGCGTGAGATTACCACTGCTACCATCCAAATGCAGATTACACTGGCCGGCACTGCCGTTGTTGATAGTTACCGACTTTGTGCCTGTCCCAAGTGCCGTGCTGGTTTTGATTTTCACCGTCCCAGCGGAAATATTGACCGTATTGGTGAAATTATTATTTCCTGTCAGAGTTAAAACCCCGGTTCCGCTCTTGGTCAGAGAATTGGTGGTGGTCCCACTCGCACTGCCAATATTGCCGGTAATCATCACATCACCCAGAGTGCCAACGGTGAGATTGGCTGAACCACCATTTGTGATATTTCCCGCCAGCACCAAGGTGGTACCGGAGGCTGCATTGGTAATCCACTGTGCCGCACCCAACATGATATGAATATTATTGGTATTGTTACCCGCCAGATTCGTGATGCCACCATTCCCATTCGTAAAGGAGTTGCCCCAGAGGGAAAAATTCCCAGCTCCAAAGCTCAAGCTATAGTTACTTCGCGGCGCAAGGTTATTGGTGTTATAAAGCTGCGTTGATCCACTGAAGATAAGGCTATCGCCGACCGAAGGCGCATTTCCACCATTCCAGTTTGGTCCGGTGTTCCAATTCCCATCGCTGCCACTACCATTCCAAGTCACGTTCGCTGCCATGGCCAAAAATGAGGTCAGTAATAAGACAGCAGGCCACAGTATGAGCCGGTATGGCATGGTTCGACTCCAACTCAGATAAGTCTTCATGAGGTTGTGATGGATAGTATTGGTGGTGGTTTTCATAGGTCAATCGCATTGTGAATGCGTATACCAAACAGCCTGGCCGAATGCCACACCAAGAAATGATGTGACTACCTGCGAATTGTTAAAATTCGGCAGTTGAGCAGCCACGCTATTGCTATGGTAACGCATGATTGATATGCAAATTTAATTCGTCTTCCGCTTTTGTCCAGCACTAATCATTGGCAAAAATCAGTGTTAAACAATGCCTGGTCTCCTCAAAGGCAAGATCGGCTCAAAAGGGCAGGGCTGTCTCAAGTTCGGTTTGGTTCAAGCTGGAAGCGGCGGTTCGGATGTTCCCATGGCAGCCCAATCGCAAACGTAGGTGATGAGTAACGAGTCTCAAACGTGACGGCTCGGGAAATTTTGGAGTGCGGTGGCAACCGCCGGGGGGAAAGGGGTGGATAGCGACACCGCTTTGGATTTCAACGCCATTCCGCATTCCGCAATCCGAATTCGAGGGTTCCGCATGGGGCTGGTTTTCATCCGTGCCATCCGAGTTATCCGTGGTAAAAAAACGGAGAATGAACCACCGATAAACACCGATGGACACAGAGAAGACCATACACCGGCCCGTTATTCCGCAATCCGCATTCCGAATTCCGAATTCGAGGGTTCCGCCTTGCCGCCGCACCAAAAAATGCGGCTCCCGCGATTCCTTGGGGCAAGCGCCAAAATGAGACACTCCCGAAACAAAAGAATTTTGAATTTTAGAGTTAATCCACAAAAAAAAGCCGGGCGGTTAAGCCCGGCTTTTTGTTGGTGTGCATTCCGCGTCACTGGACGCGCAAATCTGTCCTTATGGCGCAGGCGCGCTGCCGATCCGGTAGAACTTGAAGCCACCAGTCGCCGCCGCGTCTTCCAACGTCTGCGGCCCGGTCACGTTCGTCACCCCGATGATGAACTGCCACGTCCCTTCCGTCAGGCTGTTCCGCGCTTCCAACCAGTACGCCCGGTTCGGCTCCGCCACCACCG
>JBAXGN010000290.1 GCA_037139415.1 Verrucomicrobiota bacterium
TTTTGAATTTTCAATTCTGCCCACGCGTGGCTGGTTTTGACTGCCCGCTGACACCAAGCCCAAAAGACCAAATGTATTAGTAATCAGAAACAAATCGGGATAGCCATCCAAATGTATTGTGATGATAACGAGGATAGATTTCCGACCTATAACGGTTGGGGAGGTGGCGGTGGACGCCGCCAAGCGACTCCCTACACGGGCGGCAATGCCTTCTCCTATGGCGGGCAGGAATGGGAAACCAACCGGCCATTGAACGCATATGTCCAAGCTGTGGAAGTTTTCCATTGTCCGGCTGATCACGGCAGTCCACTAGCTGCCGTTCCCAACAGTAGCTGGGAGGGTTGGGGTAACAGTTATTTAATGCAATGGACGGATGCCACAGGTTTTCGTGTGCTAGGCATCACTGGGAGCCTGGGCAAATACGTTCCCGCCTGTCCCCCCAGACGCCTTTCCGAAATTGCCCAAGCGCCTTCAAACAAAATCCTGATGGCGGATTGGCCGTGGCAAGGCAACCATGATGTAAATGATCCCCACGGGGTTTGGCATAATCCACCTGGGAAACGGATCATGGTGACCTTGTTTGGGGATTTTCATGTACAATTCTTCAAGTTCCCCGATAACTTTTCCACCATGGGGATGATTCCAGCCGATCCAACCTATCTCTTCTGGTAAGCTAACGGACCCATATCCACAAAGGTGTATCTTCTTTTCCGCGGTTTACTGGTGGTCTGGGCGTTTCCCCCCGTATCCCTCAAGTGGTATCGCTATGATGATCGGAACGGATCCCCGCTTCATCCTCAATTTAGAACTTTGCCCGTTTTGAACCGAGGCGACTTCTTGGCGACGTATTTCAAACATCGCGGCTGCTGATATTTTTCGACCGTCCAACTTATTCGCCCAACTTCTGCATAGATTAATATTATGTCCCTGTTGTACTCGTGCGATTGTTGCGCGTCATGAACAGGTAGATCAAAAGCAACAGCCCAACAATCTCGCAACTCAGCATGACCCACAGGCTGGGGATTTTAGGGGATAACTGGAAAACAACGGTATGATGGCCAGGCGGGAGTTGCACGCCACGCATGATGAAATTACAGCGTAATACGGTGGCGGGCTGACCGTCCACCTTGACCTTCCAGAACGGATCAAATTTGTCGTTCAAAAGCAAAACGGTAGGCACCGAGGCTTGCGTGCTGAGTTCGACGCGTTTGGGTGCATAAGCGGTATGGATCACGGTGGCCAGACCGGCATTGCTGACGGCACCACCCATGGGGGGATTAATCGGGTTTGCCACCAATACTGTCTGCGCCGGATCAAACGCCGGATCGGCCAGTTTTTTCAAAGTATCCTGGTCATTGGTGCTAACCTGCCAGCTTGAATACAGTTTCGCGCGTGGCAACGCCCCGGTGAATTCGATCAAGGCAAAGGGCCCTTCTTTATTGGTTTCCACGAGCATGATGTTATCCTTGCCGGGATACATAGAGACGGTGAATGGCATGACCACTTTAAACCGGTTGCGGCCGGGGTCTAATTGGGCGTTCAATCCTTCGACAAATCCCTGCGCCAGGCCGAAAAGGTAACGGGTATTGGTCAGCTCCCATAAACGAACGATATTGTTCCCAATGGCGGAGCGATAGGCCAGTTTATCGGCGGGCATCCGCGGCTCCTGCGATACATCCGAGGATTGGACACGGTAGTAGGGCATGTGGTGCTGAAGCCATTCAACGTGGTAGAGCTGTTGCAAGATGGCGAAGTTTTGTCCCGGAATTTGGAAGGGCGGCATGGCGACCCGGTGCTCGTACGGCTTGTCTCGCAGCAAGTCAAGCCATGGGTTGGTGGCGTACCGCTCCTGATAATTGAAGTAGCGTATCCATGGCGAATTCGCGCGCATGAGGTCAGTCAATAGAATAAATCCGAGCAACATCCAAGCCCACTTCGTGCGTCCCCCAGCGAACGCCCCGCTCATGATGACAAACACCAGCGCCGATGAAACACTCAAATACAGGATGAACATCCCCACTTCTTTAACGCTGAAAAGCGCAATGGCTTTGGCATCATTTTCCGTGAAGCCAGTTCGAGTCAGGAATTTAATCAAGTCACCTTGGGAGGCATAATACATGAGGCACGCCAGCACACTGAATGCCACCAACCCCGCCATCGTGTAAACCCACCGTTTTTCAAACGAAACCGCTTTGGACCACCAAGCCTGAATGTGCTCAGTCAGCGAGGTCGCAGCCCCTTTGGGGTTGGACAGATACTGTCGGGCCAAAGCTAACAGGCCATACGCGAACAGAATCATCAGCACCATGTGAAACGGGTGCATATACTTCATAGGATTACGGATGGCAGAAAAATATGGCAGGATGTAAATAAGATGGTAAAATGGCGCGTGTCGCCCCCAAGCGAGTAGCAAAGAGATCACGCCCATGGCGGCCCAAAACCAAACCATTTTGCTTTCAACCGGAGTGAAGGCCCCGCCTTTTTTACGAAGCGATTGCGCCACACCGTACCCCGCCAACAGCGCCACCAATACCCCGGCATATTCGCCCGACCCGGAGTGACGCGGGAACCCCTGATGGTGCTGCTCCCAGCCGGGTTGCTGGCCCACGGTTCCCCAATAGTTGCCACCGTCTCCAGTATCCAGACGGTATCCAAACAGGCCAGGGATAATCACCCGCAGGGTTTCCAATTTGGGCAAACTCCACTGGGTGGCCCAATCCCAACGAGCCTCCTTGCTTTGTTGTTTTTCCTCCATACCGGCGACGCCGGTAATGGAGATGCCCATATACGCGCTCAGGCTGGGAAAGGCCATGACGACGGCGGCTACCACAATGAGTATCATGCGCACGCCGTGCCGGAGAATTTTTGTGGCCCAACCATCCGCTTCCAGCACAGCGTGAGCCGTGGCATAAGCCGCCACAAACAGGCTGAAAATTGCACCATTGTCGGCCCCTTCGGAAATGGATAACCCCACGGCAAAACCGGCCAGAATGCTTTTAGCGATCCAGTGTCCGGGACTGGCGATGGCCGCCATGGCCAAAAAGGTCATGCCCAGGCAGGTCTCCCGAGTGGAAAGTCCCCAACAGCCGTTGGAAAAAAAATTACCATTCAAGGCGGCTGCCAACGCCGCGAGAATAGCCACAGTGGGTCCAAAACCGGCCTGCCGAAAAAAAAGCCAGGCGCACATTCCCAAAAACAGGATGGCTATCGGCAAATGCAGGTTGTTAAACCAGAGCGGCGGCAGCGCGAGCATCAATCCAAAGAAGTTGGGCGAAAAATTGCCGTTGTAGGCACCCACCCAATTCACATCCCACCAAATGCCATACAGGGAAGCAGGCGCGGATAGCAAACCGGTATTCTGTATGGATAATGGGCCGTCGTTGGAAAAAAGCGCCTGCCCTGGTAAAAAGCTGCGATAAAAGCAGACCAAAATCACCAATAGCAACAAGGTTAATAAGGTGATAAAACTTTTACGCGTACTCATGACAAAACTGCTTAGTATAAACGGATATCGGTTTTGTAATCAGCGGGCGTATATTTAGAATTTTCCACCTTCGTGGCCACTGTGATGACAGTCATGGACCATGAGGGGAGAATCGTGGCCAACCCGGACCAAAACTCACCTATTTTGGGAAGATAAAAAGAACTGCCGATAGACTGTTTATGACGGAAACCATGTCTGATAAGCACCATTTTCATGGTGCGCAAAGTGAAATCCCGAAAATGACAGGAGCGATATCGGGCGGCAAACATCGGTGGCAAATCGAAAAACAGCATCATGGCGATGCCCAGTGGCGTGCGAATGTTTGGGAAAGTAAGTACCAGTTCACCCCCGACCCGAAGGACTCGGTTCATCTCCAGTATTAACCAATCCGTATCTACTTGATGTTCAATCGTTTCTCCACAAAAAACCGCGTCAAAACTGCCATCCTCATAAGGTAACGGACCTCGCATCGTATCATGAACCTTGGCGTTCATCCCAACTTCAACGGCCTTTTGAACCAGAAATTCCGAAATATCCACACCGTGCAGTTCGTGCTGGTCGCGAAACTGCTTAAGAATAGCCCCGTTACAACATCCGATGTCCAGAATCTTTAACTTCTTTTTTTGTGAGCTAAAATATTTCCGGACTTTTTCAACTCTGGGGCCGCCCATCTCATCAGTTACTCCAGCGCCAACGCCACTGTAAACCCATTGAATCTCAGATGGAGTCAAAGGCCCGTCGCGTCTGGAAAAAACGGGCGCGGAATTGTATTGATCTATGTTCATATTTCCTCAAAACGAAGCGCGGATGGGATGAGATCTGGCATTTTCAGCATCGCATACCAATTTATGTCACCAACACGGCAACCAGCGGCATAATATAGTTGTCCCGGGAAACATCTTCCCGCCGTGGCCAGTGGTTCCGAATAATTTAACCATGCAAATCATGACCGGCAGAGGGAAACACAAACCTTGTGGTGTGTCAATTACATCTTCATAACTTTGAAACAATGACTCGATGACTTGGGATCCAACCCGCTACAGCAACACCACCGCGAGCAACTTCGGATTTCGGGTTAAAACTCACTGCCCCAGCTTCTTGAGTCGGAAGAAGCCCTGTTTATTGGTGAGGGGGATGTTCAGGGAGACATTGCCGGCATTGGTAACCGCCGTCACGGGCACTTCGCCCCAGGTCTTGCCCGAGAGCCCGTCCACCATCTCCAGCACATAGTTGGTCATGGCCGTGGACCAACTGAAGCTCAGGCAATTGGTTCCCCCAATGGCCGCCGAACGCCCGGGCCGCACCATCGGCATATACGCCTTGCCGCTGGTTATATCCAACCCCAAACTCTGCGCCTGCGCATCCGCCAGGTCCACATACACCGGCTGATTGGCAAACGCCAGATCGCTGTCGGCCCGGGCATCCGTTCGCGCCTCAAACCGCACCTGTACCATCTCCAGTTTGCCCACCGGGAAAGTCTGCCCCACCGACGGCAGCATCATCGCAAAGCCCACCCGGCCTGCAGTGGCTTGATTCGTATTGGCACGCACCGTGGCTCCGCTGGCTCCGCTACCGGTCGTATAGCCAACATATTTCAGTACCGCCGGATTGAAAATCAGGCTGAATCCACAGGCGCTCTCGCCCCCTTGGGTTTCCAAATACACCGGCACCACGTTCGTCTGCCCCGCCTGGAGCAGCAGGTCGTTCACATAAATTTTCCGGTTCGCCGACTTGCCGTCCTTCGGTGCCTTGGCCAAGTCGCCTTTGCTGATGCTGCCCGTCGGACCACCCGCCGGTCGCCACGCATCCAAACCGGCGTTAAAGCGAACCGCTTGCACCCAGTCCGCCACCGTCAACTTGCCGTCGCCCGACGTTGCGAGCGGCGCGCAATCGGCCCGCTGAAACATCGTGGCGTTGGTGAACTGGTCTAACCCCGCCACCAACCGCCCCACCAACGTTACGTCGGCAGAGGAAATGGTGTAGTCGCCCGTTATATCCCCTTCCAACTCCACCACCGGGATGGTGATCTGCGCGTTGGTAAAGAGCACATTGCTCAGCTTTGGCCCCTCAACACTGGAGATCTCCTGAATGATCGGCGTGTTGGTGAAGATTAACGGCGTCAGGGTCGGGGTACCGACCACGCTCACGGCAAAGGTCAGCCGCGCAATTTCCTGCGTGCCGGCGGTAAATGCCAAGCCGGGATCCATCATCAGCGAGATGCCCACCAGCCCATTGCTGGCCTGTAACGAGTTGAACGTCGGGAAGGCCAAGGTGGCCCCTTCCCCCATGGTCACTTGTCGGAAGCTCAGGCGGGCCGGATCAAATGCCAGGCTGAAGCTGACCACGTTCTCCGTGCCGCGCGAGACCAAGGTCACCGGCACTACCAAATCCGTGCCCGGCGTGGCCGTCAGGCTGGGAACCGCCACAATGCTGGGCGGCGGCACCACGGTTAGCGTTGCCACCCCGCTGGTCGCCGAGCCACCCATGTTACTTACCACCACAAAATAGTTGCCCGCATTATTCGAGGTAACGTTTAGCAGCGTGAGGCTGTTATTGGTGGCAGTATTTACCGGCTGGCCGCTGAAGTACCATTGGTACGTCATGGGCGTCGTGCTGGTGGCCGACACATTATATGCCATAGTGTTACCAAGGATGGCCGTGGTATTGGACGGCCCCGCAGTGATCACGGGCGGCACCGGCGTGGCGTTGATGTTCACATCCTCCAACGCCCAGTTGTCACCATAGTAAGAATTCCCGGTCGTATAGGCGATTTGGCGCCAGCGGAACAGGGTGGCCAGACTTTGCGCCGCCGCCGGAATGGGCATCTGGAACTGGGTCCAGTTGGAGATGACCAGACTGTGATTGGTGATCGTCGTCCACGTGCTTCCCAGGTTGATGGAATATTCAAGCAAAGTGTACTCATTGACGTAGTCTGGCCGATCCCAGTAATACACATAAGTATTGGTCCCGGTGCGCAGGTAGTAACTTATAGTGCCGCCCGCCGTGGTATTAAGTGCTTATCCGCAAATAAAAGTTGCCTTTTTCGCCGTGCTCTGTCAATTT
>JBAXGN010000291.1 GCA_037139415.1 Verrucomicrobiota bacterium
GCCGCTGGTTTGACGAATGGCTGACGCAATGCGCGCAGAAAGAGAGTACGACAAAAAACGCCTTAATCGCCCTGATTGCCAACACCCCACAGACGGCGCCCCACGTGGACGCCACCCGGCAATACTTGCGGAACATCGCGGACCAAGGCCATTGGGATTTCCTGCCGCAAGAAAAACTGGTGGTCGTTTGAGCGGAACGCAGCCAGAAGCGATAATCAGGGCATGGCAACGATGCAGGGCTGCATCCAGCGCGTTGGGGCGTTACGAATACTACGAGGTGGGCAGGGTCTGTGGTTCCGTACCCCCTCACCTGTTTCCTCTCCCTCGGGGAGAGGATTGCATTATCCGGCTGAGGGAATCGGCTTAACGGATTCACTTTCTTTCGGGTAATTCCGCAGCCACGGGAACCCTCAAACAGCCGCTTCCAGCTTGAACCAAACCGAGCTTGAGGCAGCCCTGGCAAAGGTGCGGATGGCCGATTTTTGTATTTAATCGTACTTGAATAGGCATTAGAGCTATGGCTAAATCTCCCATTATTTTTACTCATGAATGCATACATATATAGCGCAATCGTCATTCTCTACGTGCTGGTCATGCTCGCCGTGGGGTATTGGTGCATGAAGCGCACCAAATCGGTGGGTGACTTTTTCCTTGGTGGACGCACGTTGGGGCCGTGGATGAGCGCGTTTGCCTATGGTACCACCTATTTTTCCGCCGTGCTGTTCATCGGTTACGCCGGACGCCTGGGTTGGGGGTTTGGCATCGCGACCATGTTCATTGTGCTGGGGAACACCTTGATTGGTTCGTTGCTGGCTTGGAAGGTGCTGGCGGGGCGCACCCGCGACATGACGGTTCGCCTGAACGCCATGACGATGCCCGAATTCCTGCGCACCCGGTATGATAGCAAGGCCATGCAGGTGATTGCCGCCTTGGTGGTCTTTATCTTTCTCGTGCCGTATTCCGGTTCGGTCTATATGGGATTGAGTTATCTGTTTCAGAAGGCGCTGGGGCTCGAATACAACACGGCCCTCATTTTCCTGGCGGTGTTGACGGGGGTGTATCTGGTCATGGGCGGCTATTTTGCGGTGGCGATCAGTGATTTTATCCGGGGCATTGTGGAATTCTTTGGCGTGTTGTTGATGATGATCTTGCTCGCCAACATGAAGGGCGGTTTCTTCGAGAGCTTTACCCAGTTGCTGGATCATAAACACATGCCCGCGTTGTTTCCCCCGCCGTTGCCGCCTGGCGCGCCGCTGTCCGCCATCCCGCAGTTCCCCGGCTGGCTGATTTTACTCTCGCTGGTGCTGATTACGAGCTTTGGCCCGTGGGCGTTGCCGCAGATGGTGCAGAAGTTTTATTCGATTCGCAGCAAGGCCGATGTCAACCGCGCCATGGTGATTGCCACCGTGTTTGCCTTGTTCATGTCGTTTGGCGCGTACTACAGTGGGGCGCTTACCCATCTGTTCTTTACCGATCCCAAAACTGATTTTATCCCCATCCTGAATGCGGCGACCAAAAAGCCGGATTTGGACCTGCTGATGCCGCATTTCTTGCTGACCTATGTGCCGCACTGGTTGGTGATGATCATCTTGTTACTGGTCTTTTCGGCCTCCATGTCCAGCCTTTCCTCGCTGGTGCTGGTTTCCAGTTCCGCCATTGCCATTGATATCTATGGGGCTTTTGTGAAGCGCGACGAAAAACCTGGCACCACCATGCTCCTGATGCGTATCTTGTGTGGTGTGTTCGTGCTATTGTCCTTGCTCATCGCGGTCAGCAAGGTGGATGTGATTGTGAACCTGATGGTGATCGCCTGGGGAGCGCTTTCCGGGGCGTTTCTGGCGCCTTATCTCTATGGGCTGTTCTGGAAACGCACCACGAAGGCCGGCGCTTTTGCCGGAATGTTGTCCGGGTTGGGGGTTGCGGTGGGGCTGTTTCTGTACTGGGGCAAGCCGGGCATTCCGGTGGCTGCCGCGTTGGCCATGGTGGTGCCGCTGGTGGTGGTGCCAGTCGTCAGTTTGCTGACGGAGCCGCCGCCCAAAGAGCTGATTACCAAAGCGTTCGGTGAGGAATGAGCCATGGATTGGGCATTCACCCCGTGCTGAAGGGTTTCCGCCCTCATTTGGCGGCTGAAGGACCGGTGTTGGGCATCCTTTTGTGCGTTTTTGGGCGCTAGCCAAATAATTCCAATAATGAATGCTTGCCAAAGCGGGGTATTTTCATACATTTAGCGGCTCGTTTTTGAATATTGATATGAATGACAATTTGATGAACGCGATTATCGCGATGACACCGCCACCGCAAAATGGCCAGCAATCCACCGCCCCTTGGTGGATGAACATGGTGCCGCTGGTGCTGATGGTGGTCGTCTTTTACTTTATCCTCATCCGCCCCCAGCAAAAGAAGGCCAAGGAATTGGAGGAATTGCTGAAAAACATCAAGTCGGGGAACAAGGTGATGACTTCCAGCGGTATCATTGGGATTGTCGTCAATGTCAAGGAACGCACCGTGACGCTGCGTTCCGCCGATACCAAACTGGAAGTGGTCAAGTCCTCCATTACCGAGGTCCTCGAACGTGAAGAAACCACGGCCGATGACGCTCCGCCCCGCAAAAACGCATAATCCATTTAGGGAATATCATGAATCGTTCACACTTCTGGAAACTGGCGCTCATCGTATTTGTCACCGCATGGGCGATTTTTGAACTCACGCCGCCCCAATCCAAGAATTTGCTGGAGGAGTTCCAGCGACGGGCGGTCAACATAGACACGAATTTCCAAGCCATCGTGGCGAAAGCCCAGGCCATGCAGGCCACCAATGCGGCGCGTGGGTATGGCAATATTGTTGATGCCACTGGCGGCGCGCAAATCACCAACTATTTTCCGTTCGTCAACCTTAGCCGCGAGCGCTATCCCTCGAATTATACGCGGGCCATCTTGAACCAGTTGCAGCGCGATGGCGCGGGCAAGATCAAGCTGGGGCTGGACCTTCAGGGCGGTACGTCCATCCTCGTCAAACTGGATACCAACCGCCTGCAATCCGCCAGCAGCAAACAGGACGCCCTGAACCAAGCCATGGAAGTCATGCGCAAACGCGTGGACCGCTTTGGGGTGTCGGAACCCATCATCCAGCCCGCTGGCGAAGACCGCATCCTTATCCAAATTCCCGGCCTGTCCGAAGAAGAGCGCGTCAGTGCCATCCGCCAGGTGCAACGCGCGGCCTTCCTCGAGTTCCGCATTGTACATCCGCAGAGTCGTGAGTTGCTGGAACAAAACCTCATTCCCCCCGGGTATGAGATCCTGAAGGAAGCCAAGCGCGGCCAGGATGGACGTGATATTCTGATTCCGCATTTGGTCGGCAAGAAGGCGGAGAAGGGGCTGACCGGTTCCTATGTGAAGCGCGCCATGCCGTCGCGTGACACGGTGACCGCCCAGCCGGAAATTACTTTTGAAATGACCACCGAGGGTTCCCGGCTTTTCGGCGAAGTGACGGAAGAGCACATTGGGCATCAACTGGCGATTGTGCTGGATGGCGTGCTCTATTCGGCGCCGACCATCCAAAGCAAAATCACCTCGAACGGACGCATCACGGGCAACTTTGATATTCGCGAAGCGATCGAGCTGGCCAATGTGCTTGAAAGTCCGCTGCAAACGCCAGTCAGCGTTGAGGAAATTCGCGAAGTGGACCCCTCGCTCGGCAAAGATTCCATCAACAGCGGGTTATGGGCGTCCATCGTCGGAACGGGGTTGGTTGCCTTGTTTATGGCGGGCTATTACTTGATTGGCGGGGTGGTGGCCAATATCGCCTTGATGTTGAACATCGTTACGTTGATCGGCGTGATGTGTTCGGTGGGCACCACGCTGACGCTGCCGGGCATCGCTGGTATCGTGTTGACGGTCGGTATGTCCGTGGATGCCAACGTGCTGATATTCGAGCGTATTCGCGAGGAATTGGCGGCGGGCAAATCCATCCGGGGGGCGGTGATTGCGGGCTATGATCGGGCCTTCGGAACGATTCTGGATTCGCACATGACCACCTTGATTTCCTCGATCATTCTGATTTACATGGGCACCGGGCCGGTGAAAGGATTCGGCGTCACGCTGACCATCGGTGTAAGCTTGAGCTTGTTTACCGCGTTGGTGGTTACCCGCTTGATTTTCGATTTCTTGTTGGCCAAGAACTGGATCAAGTCGCTGGCGATGTTCCATTTGATCAAGGTTTCCAATCTGGATTTCATGAAGCTGGCCAAGCCGGCCTTCATCACCTCCTGGGCGCTGATTATCATTGGTTGCAGCTACGGCGTCTATCGTGGCAAGGGCGTCTTGGGTGTGGATTTCCGGGGTGGTGACCGCATGACCATCGCGTTCGATCAAAAACAAAAAATTGACGTGGACAAGCTGCGCGTTGAAATCAGCAAGTTAAGACTCGGTGATTCGACGATTCAGTATGAACGGGACATCGCAAACAACCGTGAGACGCTGCAAATCGTCACGGATTTCAAGACCAGCCAGCAGGTGGAACAGGCGCTAAAGGCGACCTTCCCGCAAGCCAAGTTTGACGTGATTGGCCGCGATACCGTTGGCGCGGTGGTCGGCGGAGAAATTATGAAAGCAGCGTTCCTGGCGGCCATCATGGCCATGGCGGGCATTCTGGTGTACCTTGCCTTCCGCTACGAGTTCTCCTTTGCCTTTGGCGCGGTGATCGCCATCTTCCATGATATTTTCATGACGCTCGGCTGGTTCTTCCTGTCGGGTCGGGAATTGAGCGCGCCCATTGTGGCCGCCGTGCTTACCATCATCGGTTTCTCGGTGAACGATACCGTGGTGATCTTTGATCGTATCCGTGAGGATTTAAAGCTGGGGCTGCCCGGCTCGTTCCGCCAGTTGATGAACAAGGCGCTGAACCAGACCTTAAGCCGTACCCTGATCACCTCCGGCACGGTCTTTCTCTCAACGATGGCCTTGTATATCTTTGGCGGTGGCGCGGTGCATGACTTTGCCTTTACCTTCCTGGTCGGCATCATCACTGGCACGTACTCTTCGATCTATATCGCCAGCGCCATCGTGCTCTGGTGGCATAAAGGCCAGCGTCCGAAGATCGGCTCAACCGTCAGCACCTCAGTGGTGGATGCCACGGTGGCCAAGGCCGAGGCTTAAGCCGCCTTTTGAACATGCTTAATTTGACGAAACTTTATTGCGGTGTTGCGCAACCTGCCGACCATCTGCGTTACGGCCAGGGCCACGGCGCGCCGCGGACCGCTTCGGAACGCCGTCCCATTGTTGTTTGGAATATCACCCGGCGCTGCAACCTGAATTGCATTCATTGTTACTCGGATTCCGAAGCCAAATTTTATCCCGGCGAGTTGACGATGGAACAATGCCGTTCGGTGATGGACGACCTGGCTGCCTTCAAGGTCCCGGCGGTGCTGCTTTCCGGTGGCGAACCGCTCATTCATCCGAACTTTTTTGAGTTGGCCACCTATGCCCGCCAGCAAGGGTTGCGTTTGACGCTATCCACCAACGGCTTGTTGATTGACTTGGACACGGCCAAAAAACTGAAGGAACTGGGCTTCTCTTATGTGGGTATTTCGCTGGATGGCATCGGGGCCACCCACGATTATTTTCGTGGCAAACCGGGGGCGTTTGAAAAAACCGTGCAGGCCTTCCGCAACTGCAAGGCGGTCGGTCAGAAGGCCGGGTTGCGCCTGACCCTTTCCCCCAGCACCGTCAAAGATATCGTTCAAATCCTCGACTTCATCGAAGCCGAACAGATTGACCGAGTCTGCTTTTATCACCTTGTTTTTAGCGGACGCGGCGCGAATTTGATGGATGTCGAACCGTCCCTGACCCGCACCGCAATTGATGCAATTATGGATCGCACTGCCGCTTGGGTGGCAGCGGGACAAAACCGGGAGGTGCTGACGGTGGACCAACCGGCGGATGGCGCTTATATGTACCGGCGCTTGCTGCGCGAAAACCCGGAGCGCGCCAAAGAGGTTTACGAGTTGCTTAGCTGGAACGGCGGCGGTGCCAACAGCTCCGGCGTCGGTATCAGTAACATTGATACCCAGGGCAATGTGCATCCGGATCAGTTCTGGCAAACCCTCAACTTGGGGAATGTCAAGGACCGGCCTTTCAGTCAGATCTGGCAGGATGAATCCAATCCCATTCTCAAGGGTCTGCGCAACCGGTTGCCGCTGTTGAAAGGCAAATGCGGGTCCTGCCAATACTTGAAGATTTGCGGTGGCGGTTTTCGTGTGCGTGCCCTGCAGGTCTATGGCGACCCTTGGGCGCAGGATCCGGGGTGCTACCTGACCGACGCCGAAGCCAGTGGGAAGGCGTAAGCCGGACTGATTCCAAATCGCTATCAAGATGAGACTAATTCGCTGGTCTTTTGAGCTGCTGGCTTCGTTGCTCGCTCGTTACAGACCGCTGCGGGTATGTGCCTCGCTCGCGTCTCGCCAGCCGCCCAAAATCCTGCGCGCCTTAG
>JBAXGN010000292.1 GCA_037139415.1 Verrucomicrobiota bacterium
AAAACAACAAAAAACAAAACAAAAAAACATTTACACAATTATATTTACAAAACCAAAAGCGGCGACTTTGATGAGCGTGTTATGCCCTATATTCCGACCTATTAGTTAACCTCAATACCTCATCCATGCACAAACAAACGCAACAATCCGTGGGTGGGTTGGGGTTGGCGGCATTTACGGCTCTGGCAGCCTTCCTCTATAATAATCATGTTCACGACATCGCTTCAGACATTCATTGGGAGATCCGGCAAAGAGTTGAATTAACTGAAGCCATGGCTCAACTATATTCCCCCTCAAATCCACACATCGCAAAGGTACTGTACGACAACGCCCTAACCGGCGAACGGAATTCCTCTGCGACACGCGCGGCTATCGCGGCGGCGTTGAAAACCAATAATGCCTATGCGGAAACATTTGCAAACACAATGAATGCGTTTTATTCATTCTTGCAACACAAAGGCAAAGAGTTTCCCGTTCGCGATCTAGAGAATGTTGATAAAACTGAGCGCGGCAAGGAATTAAAAAATCTTGAAAACCAAGTGGACGCACTCGTAAGTACAAACGTATACTACGTGTCCGAGCTTGAAGTTCCAATAATTGTATACCTGTTCCAACAAAACCCAAAGCGCAACTCTGGCAATCGCACTATTGCGAATCCTCAACATCCACACGAAACAATTTCTGTGGAGCCTCCAGCGTATTTGTTCGTTCAATTGTTGAGCCAAAAAGATTCTTTTCCATCACTTAAAGCCATATACAAGGCACCCTTGGAATCATTAACGAAGTATTGCTCAGATGGAACAGCGCAGCGTCAAAGAAAAGACATATACGAGTTTTGCGCGGGCGCAGATGGCCGTAGTGGCGATAGCAACAAGGTTGTTACAACCTCTGAGGTTCTGAGTCATTTGAAATACGCTCTGCGTTTCTGAGGGAATTACAAAGTGCAATGGCTCTTGCGAAGGCCATGTCCAAGTAACCACGATGCGCAGCGGAGGTTGGCTGGGCACCGCACGGCCCGCCGTCCGTGTTCCCATCAGTGCAATCCGTGTAATCCGTGGTCGCTCACGGAATGAATTCCCGTGTCTTGCAATTATAGCTTGGTATGTGTGCGCCGATTTTCTGAACCTGCTCTGTAAATATGCGGTTCAGTTCCCGCGTCACTCTGCGCGGGAAGTTGCAGCACAAAGAACCATCGCCATCCAACCCATAGGCATGCACTTCATCTTCCAAGGTAGCAGGGCCATATCCGTCGCCCCTCAATTCGATTTTGATTTGTGAACTGTCGAACCCTCTCACGACTTTCAGGACACTCTCGCGGTAGTCCGGGTATAAATCGAAGAAGGCATGGGCTACTTCGTGTATTATCAAAGAATCAATGTCATCCTCAAACCTGGCTACCGCGACCACATAGAAAGGCTCGGGGTACTCCTGGAGTGCTTGCAATACTCTGACTTCACGATGGGTCAGAGGATTAAAGTGGCCATCCTTGAATGGCTTCAAAATTCTTGAAGGGAAGTTGAATCCCGGCCAATCAGTGAAATAGGTGAACCGTCCCGTTATTTTGCCGCCGGGGCTGTGCTGGGTGTACCACGTTACGAATTCCTTCATCGAGAAGTACTGTCCTGCGAAGTGGGGGGATTCGTAGTGTTCCTGAATCCGTACCAACGAGGAAGTAAGTTGCACTTGCTTGTCGAATACAAGCATTGGGATGTTGGGCGTAATGTTGATGATTTGGAGCATAGGATTCGAATTTTTCAACCGGGCTTGTGTAGGGTGGCAGGCGCTATTCCTCTGGTCCTGCTGCATGCCGCCGTATCATCCACGGAAAATCCTTTAACAAACATCGCCACAATAGGCTTATTCCTCATTACAAACAGAGCGCCAATATCCAGCGTCTCCGCCTCTTTCACTCCATTTTTTCAGCTTCCCGTGCGGTATTGGTGTGAATTTCCAACACCTTGCTGATTGGTTCCTGGTAGCCTCCAGCCAAATTCCAGCACACTGGAATTTTCATCTCCCTGGCGGTCTCGAACACGATCGCATCGCGGATGCGCAATTCCTCAGTCGTCAAGAGGCCTCCCAACGGATCGTTCACATGGGGATCTGCACCAGCTTGATAAAATAGAACCGTACAGCCCTGAAAGTTGTTTCTCATCAGGTCACATAATTCTGCCAGCCAGTCCTTTGCATCTTCGACTCTGTGGATGTGCTGACCAAAGGTGTGATGGGCGATATTCTGCAACTTCAAGGCCGCGATGATATTATCCGTGCCGTTGCCGTAATGCCGATCGCAATCCAGAATTCCGATTCTGGTTGCCTTGAACCTATCGGTGAGGATGCGTGCAGCAATGACCAACCCGTTAAATGTGCAAAAACCGCCACATTGACTATGGCAGGCATGGTGAAAACCGCTGGTGGGCGAACAGGCGTTACGCCGGGTCTGGTAGGCATACTTCGCCGCCGCCGCAAATGAGCCCGTGGTCCAAGGCAAGCTCACGGCCACCTCAAGTAAGGTATTGTAGAACCCATTCTGCTTGCGGCCATCCAAAATATCCCGCACATGTTGCTCGTCATGGGCCAGGGAAATATCTTCGACGGACAACGGTTCAAAGGACTCGATGTCCAGATGGATTCCAGCTTCCTGCCACGCCTGAACGACCAGCGCCGGTTTGCTCGCGCTGGGTGAAAAACTGTCGTTTTTCGCCGCGTTCTGTCGTGGGTCATAAAATACTTTCATATTGTTAAAACATCCCTTTCGGTAGGGCATCCCGTCGCATGGTGATCGTAAGTCAAGGCTTGCCTGGCGGTTCCTCCGGCGGTTTTTGGGGTGGTGGCATGGGAGGCGGAGGCGGTGGTTGCAGGGCATCCGGCATCTGGGCAGAAAAATCTTTCTTTGATAATTTTGAAGACCGATAGCGCTGCATCTCCGATAGTTTTCGATCTCGAACCGACAATCCTCCCATTTGCAATCGTTCCCGCAACTGGGCCAGCATTTGCACTGCCTCCGACACTTTATCCTGTGTTCCGTATTTTTGCAGGAACATCAGGGTTGTTTCCAATACTCCAATGGCTCCCGCCAGATCCCCTCGGTCCGCCAGATCATGGGCCGACTTCAAAGCCTGCCCCGCCTTTTGCATGGCTACCCAGGGCACAACAGTCTCATCCAAAGTGACTTCCGCAGGATTCTGCGTGCCTTGAATTCTTACTACCTGGCGCACACATCGGGACGCAATCCCTGCCGCACTGATTTCATCGCAAAGAATCTCAACCTCGATCAACACCTCGCCTTCCAGCGTGGTCACCGGCGTGCCGCTGATGCATGGCAGCGGCAGTACACCGATCTCCAGGCATAACACGCGCTGCTCTTCACTCATTAAATCTCCCAGCGCAAACTCTTGACGCCCATCCGGTAGCTGCACAGTTGGGCAGGTGCTCATCTGCCGAACCCACTCGCAAAAATCCAGCGGCTTGACCCGTACCCGCAGGTTCTGCACGGACAATCGCTGCAACCCCTCCAACTCCTGGCTGAAGATTTCCGGGAACTTGTCCGGGGAATCAGCGTCGTAAAACTCCCCGTTGGTCGCTTCCGCAAGGCTGCTGAGCAGTTTCTCATCGTAATTATTACCAAGACCAAGACAGGCGGTTCGTATGCCATCCATCTCCAAGCCTTGCCCCACGATCTGTCGCACCTGCACTGGATCAGTGAGGCCCACATTCAACAACCCGTCGCTTAGCACCAGTAAACGGCGAATGGTGTCAGTTGGGGCTTTCTTCAATTCATCCCGGCCTAGCATCCAGCCACCGGTGAGGTTGGTGGAACCACCAGGGATGATACCTTGCAATATTGAGATCATGCCCTCTCTGGATGAAACCTTTTGCAACGGTATGACCACTTGGGCTGCATCATCGAACACCACCAGCCCGAACAAGTCCCCCTGGCGCAGATTACGAATCGCCATGGCGATTGCCTGCTTCGCTTTTTCCAGTGGTGGTCCGCCCATGGATCCGCTGCGGTCCAGCACAATACAGAACGCGGCCGGCTTGGATCGTGGGTTGGCGATGGCATCGGCGATGAATTCCAATGCGAAATGCACCGGTTGCGGCTGCGCGGTTAAAATCTTGCGATAATCCAGATGCAGCTTGGTTTTCATAAAGATCACAATATTCTGCCATGTCTGAAATGGCAACATTTTTCCTAAAAAACATTCAAAAAATTCTTGTATACACGGTGCTCTTCTGCGATGGGTTGTTACGTTCAGCCAAAAAGTGCTTAACACCTGTTCTTTTATAATCAGGACAAAACACGGCCCGCCGTCCGTGTTCCCATCAATGCAATCCGTGTAATCCGTGGTTCACGGCATTCCCGATGAACAAGTTTGCGACAACAGCGCAGGACGGAGTTACCTTCAATCATCTCAACGGACAGTTGAGAATTGCGGGACCGAATTTTTTTAGCACGGTCAAGTACCAGCAAGGCCGGGAAATCCTGGAGAGTAGTAATTTCGTTCTGCCAAAGGGCGACGTCATCGCTTCGGTTCTGCATGCCTGCTTCATGCAAAAGGATTTCATCCATACCCAGGCCGCCATGCTTTTCCTGCATCAATTGGAAAAAACCGGGTTCTGGATCTATTCCCGGGTGTACTGGACCGATATCGGCGTTTACACCATTGACGAGGAGCGCTGTGCCGTGAATGAGGATGCGGATGAGAAATACAAAGACCCCAAAGATATCCCCCGCTATTTGGCCAAGGAAATGGCTAATGGCATCAGCCTGAGCAACGGCGTGACCTGGAGCCGGGACGGCAAAATCCGATTCGCTCCCAATGAAACCTACCGGTTGGGTTTTCACAATGCGGAGACCCTGACAGACGACGGATTTGCTATTGCGCTACTGGGTATCGAAGGCGCAAAGAAAGTGGCGGCTATCGTAAACAAGTTTTACAAACGCGGCGCCTACCTGGCGGAAAAAGATTTCCCGCAAGCACCATCGTCAAACGGGGTGGTGAAGAAAACGGCAGCCATCTTCTGCAAGCCCGACCTGCTGGTCCTGGTTGGAACCTGCGAACCACAGCTCAAATCATCCACGTTCGGCATTCAAAAACCGTAAAAGCCATGAATACAAACGAACGCTTTCGGGGAGCCTTGCTCGGCCTTGCCACGGGCGATGCCATGGGCACCACACTTGAATTTGAGCCCCCCGACACCTTCAGCCCGATCAGGGCCATGTTGGGCGGCGGGCCGTTCCGGTTGAAACCGGGTGAATGGACCGATGATACCTCGATGGCGCTTTGTCTGGGCACCAGCCTGGTGGAATGTCGCGGTTTCGACCCCCGCGATCAAATGCAGCGATATTTGCGGTGGCGAGATGAAGGTTACCTAAGCAGCAATGGCCGCTGTTTTGACATCGGCACCACCTGCTCCAGTGCACTCAGCCAGTTTGAACACAGTGGTGAACCTTTTTCCGGCACCACGGGTTCACAGCGTGCCGGCAACGGCTGCATCATGCGCCTGGCTCCGATACCACTGGCGTTTGCCAACGATCCGGTTTTGGCCATTCAACGGGCAGCGGACAGCTCCCGGACCACCCATGGCGCAGCGACCTGCATAGACGCCTGCCGCTATTTTGGCGGACTGCTGGTAGCAGCGGTGAACGGGGTGTCGAAAGAAGTGCTGATGTCATCAAACTTCAGTCCGGTACCAGGTTTGTGGGAGCAAAGCCCGCTGCACCCCAAAATTGCGGCCATTGCCGAAGGATCATTCAAACGGCGGAATCCACCGGATATCCGTGGCACTGGCTACGTGGTTCAATCCCTGGAAGCAGCCCTCTGGGCCTTTTGGAACTCGGACAATTTCCACGACGGCTGCCTGAAAGCGGTGAACTTGGGTGACGATGCCGACACCACCGGCGCGGTTTACGGCCAGATCGGAGGAGCGTATTACGGCGAAAGCGGCATTCCAGAAGAATGGCGGGAAAAACTGGCCAAACGCCAGACGATTGAAGAGCTGGCTGATCGCCTGTTTGCGCTGGCCTTTGAGCGCACGCCTGGCTAATTCCAATGAGCTTTCAAGATGGGACTAAGGCGCGCAGGATTTTGGGCGGCTGGCGAGACGCGAGCGAGGCGCATACCCGTCCCGACCTGTCGGGATAACGAGCGAGCAACGAAGCCAGCAGCTCAAAAGACCAGCGAATTAGTCTCATCTTGATAGCGATTTGGAATAAGGTTACAGCCGTCCTTGCGGCCCCTGTTATTTCTGCTGCCTTTGTGCATGTTGATTTTTCTGCAAAAGAATTTGTTCCAAATTTTTATGCCAGCCAATCTTCCTGCCAAGTCGGTGTTTCCCCATTTTTCTGCAAATTCACTCCGCATTCCGAAATCCGAAATC
>JBAXGN010000293.1 GCA_037139415.1 Verrucomicrobiota bacterium
TTATGTCCGGGCTTCTTAAAAAAACTGCTTTTCTAAGTCCGACAGGCTGCTAGGCTTCGCTGGTAGGCGCCTTCCGCGGTGTCCAGGTTGCGGATGGCGGGAATCTGCATGTAGGCGTGGCCGAGGTTGGCGCAGGTGGTGGCTTCGCCGGCGGTGTCTTGGATGCGCTGGTACAATCGGATGCATTCCTCGTAAGCTGCCACGCAACCAGGATTATTCTGTTCACGCAGGATGTGGCACAGCCATTCCAGCGAGACGCCGAGCGAGCGGATGCGGTTGCGCTGGTTGGGGTCAAGGGCAGCGTCTGGCGGGAGGGCCAGGTCGGGGGCGGCTTGCTGGCGGTTCCAGGCGACACGCTCCTCCTGCAAGGCGGCGGCTCGGGGGAGGTCGCGGGCGTGGTCTTGGGCCAGACGGACTCGGTAGCCCATGATCAGGCTGTATTGGTCTTCCCGGCCGGAGATGGGGGCGTCGTCCTGGGTGCAGTAGTCGGGCGTGATTTCGGCGACCAGCCGGGACCATTCGGACAGGCGGCCTTGGTAGCCGTAGAGTTCGTCAAGCCCCTGCATCGCGGAAGTGACGGGATCCCACCAACCGTGGCGGCGGGCGGTGCGGCGGGCGTGCAGCAGGTTGGCTTCCTCCAAGGCGAGGAATTGGATGACCGCCCGGTTGCCCGCACAAAATTGGTCGTGGTAGTAGTTGCCCAGCGCGCCGATGGCTTCGACCCAGGCGCGCAGGGCGGCGGTGGCGGTCGAGCGGCCAGCCTGCCCATCGTAGTGCCGGGCGAACAGTTGGCGGAGGAACCACGGCAGCGCCGGATGGATGGTGTACCAAGTCCCGCCCAGGTGAGTCAGCAAGCCGGTTTCCCGTGCCCGGTCCAGCACACTGGTCAGGTGTTCCTTGGTCTTGCCCTTGAGTTCGGGCAGGGCGTGGTCGCCGACTGCTCCCGCCAACTGGAGGCTTCGTACATCCACCGTGCCTTGGAACAGGTGAAGCAGGGCGACGATGGGTAGTTCGTCGTCCTTGAAGGCGTGGCGGAAGCCGTAGTCGAGCGAAGCGCCGAGGGATTTGTCGCGGCCCTGGCGCTCGTCGGTGTCTTCGATGGCTTGCTCGCCACTGCGGATGGCTTCCACGAAGTTCGCGATCGGTTCCCGGCCGCTTAGCTTCATCCGGATGGCCTGACCGACGATGACGCGGAGGGTCAGCGGGTTGCCGTGACAGTAATCGAGCAGTGGCTGCCAGTCGGCGATTTCCTCGCGAGCGATCTTCCGCTCGGCGCCGAGGCTGCGGGCGAGGGCGGCGGCGGCGCTGCTTCTCATGCGGGGCATTTCCACGCGGTGCGGGATTCCGCCGAGCCACTCCTGTTCGTCGCGCCGGGAGGTGAGGAGGATTCGGGCTTGGGTGCCCTTGGCCATGACGATTTGCTTCAAGAAGTCGGCCAGTTCGGCTTGTTCGGCGGGCGTCCAGGCGGATTCGGTCCCGGCAGGGAAGCCGACGACCGGCTCGACGTTGTCCCAAATCCAAAGCACGGGAACTTGCTGGAGAATCTGGAGGACGAGGCGGCGGCGGGCGACGTTGTCGTTCAGGGCGTGCCACTCGATGCCGCCGGCTTGCAGGGCCGGGGCGAACACCTGGCCAATCTGGTTCAGCACGTTGGTCAGGTCGGTGTGGGTCTCGAAGGAGGTCAGCAGGACGGCGGGCTGGGGACCGAGGCCGCCGGTCTGGGCGTACCAGCGGGCGAACTCGACGGCGGTGGCGGATTTGCCCTGGCCGGCGTAGGCGTGCAGGAGGACGACGGGGTGGAGGTCGAAGGCGCGGTCGAGCAGGAGGAGGGTTTCGTCGCGGCCCACGAAGCCGGTGTCGGGGACGTAGCGGCGGAGCGCGGGATTGGTCTGGGCGGGGTCAAGTTCGGGGCGGTTGAGTTCGAGGCCGGGAGCGGCGGCTTTGGGCGGCAGCAGGTGGACGGGCATGGCTTCATAGACGACGGGCACGAACCAATCTTGCAACGTATGGCTCTGGAGGGTGACCCAACGGTCGGGATTGCGGGCAAGGTGCTTGCGGCCTTCGCTGGCGGCCTCGCCGAAGGGGCGGCCCTGGGCCAGCGCGGCGTAGAGCTGGCCGATGTATTGCGCGGCGGTGACGACGAAAACGCTGTATCTCATGCCGAGCACCGCGGGGATGCCCTGGTCAATGACGGCCTGGGCGAGCGAGCCGATGGCGCGGACTTCGTCGTGGACGTTCTCGAATGCGGAATGCGGAGTGCGGAGTGCGGAATCAGCTTGCTCGGGGGCGGTCTGCTTCTCGTGTTCGCCGGTGGCTTCGTGCATGGCGGATTGGCAGGCGTTGAGGACGAGCACGGGCACACCGGTGTCGTGGAGGAGTTTGCCGAGTTCGCCGCCGGAGACGGGGCGCAGGTTTTCCAGGCTGCCGGGATGCTCGAAGAGGAGATAGCCATGCTTGCCATTGTGCTTGCTGCCGAGCATGAGAGGGCTGATGGCCTTTACCCAGTCAGCCAGGGTGGTTTTGCTCAGATCCTCATAAACGCCGTGTCCGTCGAAGTGAACGATGTGGAAGGGGTGTCCGGCGGCTTTGGCGTCGGTGAGTACCTTCTGGAGTTGTTCGAAGGTGGGCGGGCGCAGGGCGGTGATGTCGAAGCGGGCGAGGTCTTTGCCCAAGTCCTGCAAGAGCCGGTTGGCCACGGCCCGGAGTTCGACGTCGTTTCGGCCGCCCGGCCGGCAGACGACGTAAAGCAGCCGGAGACGTCCGGCGGCGGCGGGCGGGACGGGAATGAAAGCAGTGTTCGGGTTTGACTGGACGCGGACGAAGGATTGGACACGCAGGGCGATGGCGGAATCGGACTGCGGGTCGCGCATGAGTTCCCACGGGATGGAAGCGGCTTCAGCGATACCGGTGGTGATTTCGATCCGCAAGTCCGCCAGATCATCGAGGATCTTGTCGAAAATACGTTGCACGTCGCGGTTGCCCTCAAGGATGCTCTCGTACAGTTCGATGCCCCGCCGCTTCATCCAGTCTTCGATCTGGTTGACCTGCACATCCTCGACGGCTACGGCGGCGGTGAGGTAGTCTTCCATGTACCAGCGAAGCTCCTCCTGCTCCGGATCGGTAAGGTTGAAGGCGATTGTGGCCTCGGCCGTGAGGTCTGCCTGACCGGGACGCTTCAGGAGGAGCCGAATCTTGTGCTTCTTGCCGGCGGCCGTCTGTCGGATTTGGAGTGTCGGGTGTTCAGCCATTTTCGTTTCCTCAGTCAGCCTTTCTTGGTCAAATTCGCGAACAGGTTGAGCACCGCGCCGAGCGGTCCTTGTTTGAGTTCGATCAATTCGGCTTTGAAGTGCCAGCGGCCGTCTTTGTCGCGTTCGATGACCGCCTTGGTCTTGAGCAGCAGGAGAACGCAAACCAAGGCACCGAGACCGGGATCGAAGGCGTAAGGCTTAGGCGCCGGTTCGGCGATGATGGATTCGATGGTGCGGGCTTGCGGCGCGTCCTGCGCCCACCAGACCAGGGCGGCACGCGCCAGGTCGGCGTCGCGGACACCAGAACTGGGTTCAACTCCGGTGGTCAGCGGTGGTAGAATTTGGGCCAATTGAGCGACATCGGGCACGTCCCCTTTCGGGCGTGCCCGGGCCAAGGCACGAAGCACGCGAAGCGCGGTTTCGTCGTCAAGGTGTTCGATCTCGATGGACATGTCTATTTCCTTTCGAATTCGGGGTCAGACATAGTTTTTCCTGTTTCCCATGACGCCTCCTTTTGGATCGTTCCCGAATAATTATGCCACGCCGCGGCATCCAAGAAAAAACCCTGCCACGATCCCCGCAGCGAATGCCATGGCAAATGGCCCATGGAAACTGGCATCTTGATTGGCTCAACATGGCGACAGGAAATCGGATTCAACGTTTAATGTCAAACAGAGAATGAACTATACTATGAATGAACCTTATTCCAACCATCGGCTTTCTGAGTTTCGGATTTTCCTGTCCAGCCTGTCTGTGTCTTGCCCCTCCGAATTTCCCTCCCGGAGGCAACCACCTTCCCTAAACCTGTGTTACGCTGCTCCCATGAATGGATTGAAAACGAATCTGAATCGAACAGTAACTTTGAACTGCGTGCGGCCAGGCCGGGCGGGCATCAATGGTCAGCGCCGTTACTGCAGTTTTCCCGGATCTTGTCCATCAGGCTCATTCTGTCCAAATATTTTCCCTATTCGCGTGATTGGCGTCAGTGGCGGGCTGCCGTCTTCGGCCGTATTCCATCCTGTCTTCATTTCTCTGCAAAAGTTTTCCGGGTTCGGTCTTCGAATTTATACTCTTGTGATAAAAAATTCATTCCATCACAATTTTATAACATTTTGTGATAAAAAATCGTTTTCATCACAAAAACATAACAATTCCGCTTTTGGCCTTCGGCCTTCCTTCGAATTTCGCGCTTCGGCCCAAATCAATCCGGTCAATCTTGTCCCCCCTTTTCGCGTGTTTGGCGTGATTCGCGGTTCAAATTCCCTTGGCTGTTCCCCTCAATTTGCAATCCTGTCGCCTCCTGACTCCTTCAGCCTTTAGCCCTTAAACTTTATACTTTTCATGCTCCGCTCCACCATTCGCCGCCATGTCCGCCGCATCGTCCGCGTTCTCCACCGGACCACCGCCAGCACCGCGCATTCCAGCCTCACCCGGCTGGCCACCCTCCGCGACCGCGCCGAATCCACCCTAAACCTCCTGCGCGCCAAGCCCCTGCCGCAGGACTTTGACACCCTGTTTCTCGACCACCTGAAACTCCGCCTCCTGGACTTGATTATGCAACCATCCCCATCACCCACCGTGATGATGAGATACTTTGAACTCTGGACAAAGTACCTGGCCAAAACCTCCAACGCTGATGTCCGTCCACCCTTGCCAAAGCATAACAGCGAAGCCGGCATTCGTCCCGAAACCTTCGCCTACATCGAGGAAAAACTCAAACTCATGTGATCATGACGTCTTCCTCCCGCGTCCAAAGGTCGCTGAGTTGCTATGGGGTGCCCCAGCGCTTATTTGGCTCGTTATTCCGGGCCGCCTCGCCTGCCGTCGTAACTGCGTCGCTACCGCGTCCCGCGTCCCACCGGGGCCGTGATGCCCATGCCCAGCAGCGGCAACAGATCCCGAGCCTCGGTTTCTCCATAATTAAAGATGGTGAACCCGCCGGTATGATTCTTCCGGCTGATCTGGATCTGCTCGATGACGCGGTCCGGCATCATCTGGTGGAAGGTGCTGATGCCGATGCCGGGATAGATCGGCACTTTCCCCGCCCACTCCACCTGCTGACGGACCATGTTTTCGAAGCTGGTGTTGCTGGGCGTGTAATCCATCGGGCAAAGGAAATCCACGTAGCCGCGGTCGCACCACAGTTTCCAATCCTGCCCGACGGAGTCACGGTCAGACCACAGTTTTCCCACTCGCACCCTTAAAAGTGAACTTCCTATGGTGATTAAATTAGGGGTAGTCGCCGACGTGAGTCGGCGCTAATATTTTACCCGTAAATACCGTGCGCAGTTTTGACTTTCAGGGCTGCGTCATTATTTACCGCTCTAATGGATCATCCAGCGTTTGGCGCGGGTGCGGCGGTCGAGGTAGGCGAGGAAGTCGATGACGGCGGATGTCGCGTCCTCCGGGATTTCAGCGGCGGGGATGGCACGGGCGAGCTGTGCGATGCGGTAGCTATCGTGGGTGCCTTGGGTGAAGTCGCGGGCAATCGCGCCCTGGGTGACGAAGAGCAGGAACTTTTCCTGACAGATGCAAGTGTTGTTATTCATAGTCGTTAATTCGTATTTTGTATTCATAATGTTCATCATTTCGGGGGGCAGCGTAGCAAAGGGGGGTAGGACAAATACGGTCCGACCATCAAAAAAGTTTGAAAAGATATTTCAGGGGAAAAAGGCCGGTAAAATGGGGATGGAACCTTGCGGAAAGATGAAACCGGCAGAAAAATATAACCGGAAGATTTGGGAGTTTGGAGTCAGGAGTTGGAACCTTCAAACCGCCAAACAGGCTAAAACCGCGAAAGCTGAAAGACAGAAGCTAGACGAAGACAGGATGAACAAGATGGACAGGATGGAATACGTCCGAAGCGCGAACACCGAAATCTGAAAGAACTTTTACAAAAATATTTTTGGGCAGGTGCGCTCGGAGAGGATGATCCGCTACGCGGATGATTTTGTGGTGTGCTTTGCCTATCGGCATGAAGC